>NZ_JBMFVA010000002.1:38483-248247 GCF_049966235.1 Vulcanisaeta sp. | reverse complement strand
GGCTTCCCCACAACGGTTTTCTGCTGACCTAACCTATTATTAATCTCCGTGAGTAACTCATCCCTGGTCTTACCCGTTGGGTCTATGCCCAACTTCCTGGCAACCTCAATAAGCTCAGGCTCCGGCTCATTCTCAGCAGCACCACGCTTAAACTCCCTAATTGACTGACCAAGGCTCCTAGCCAACTGAGGAATCTTACTCGGACCCCAAATAACAAGGACAATAAATGCTATGATAATCAAAATCAACGTCTGAGTATCAATAATTAATAGCATACCCATCAACATAGGTATCATGAGTTAACTTAAAAACTTTGCTAACAATTATATGAAAATTCTTACCTGAATTAATAAATGAAATTGAATGTAAGAGTAAAGACATTAACCCTTTATTAAAAGTAGAGCTGAAATTAACCATCATAACCATTATAAACTCCTAACCAAGTTTCTATGAATAACCACTAATAAGGCTAAGGTTACCAATGTTAGGAGCGGCAGCACTATTAATGAATAGTGGATTAATTCGATAGCATTGATATCAAATACACTCATAACAATCATCGCCATTGGTGAAACACTAAAGGCAGGCGCTGTACAAACTCCCAATCCACAGGCCGAACCGATAAATGCCGCCGTGCCCGTAGACGCTGCAATACTCACGGTACTACCAATAGCACTACCTAACCTACCAATTATGCGCTTGGTCGCGATCCTCAACTGCAGGTAAGAAATACTAACTATTAACCACGTACTCAATACCAGGTTAATAATGCCTATTATCATGAACGTTAAATTAACTGGATTAATTAATAGGGAATTATTAGGGGTTATGTAATTATAATTCGTTACCCTCAGAATGCCTGAACTAACTAGGTAAGTAATCACCGCTGGTATCAACAATAATAGGTATAATTGAATTAATTTTTTATTGATGAAAATATCGAAAATACCGTGAGAATGGTAAACCCTTATCATATCACGCATGACAAACCTCACTAATGATGAACTATACCTATAGACCAAAAACGCACCCGATACTAAAAGTAATATCACACCAACCATTACCTCGAGATACTTACTAACGAGAATCCTAACATTAACAGCATTAATATAACCCATTAAGAAATCAAGTGGGGTCAATGCCAATGGTAATATCACAGTAAATACTACAAAAACATACATGATCAATAACGCAACACCCTCATTACTCATAATCCACCACCTTCAATATCGTCATATTAAATTTAAAGTAATTTAATTATGTATTTTAAATGATCCCTATAAACACATGATTCACATATTCACTATATAAATAACAAGATATTACTTAACTATTTGCCTATTGAATTTAAAATAACAAAGAAACTTAGTTTAAATATATAATCATTTACTGACCCGTAGTATGCCAATAACAATTCCATCAATAGGAGAAAAATTCCCCGAGCTAAATGTAGTGACTACACACGGACCAATGAAACTGCCGGATGCCTTCAAGGGCAAGTGGTTCATACTCTTCAGCCATCCAGGTGACTTCACGCCAGTATGTACCACAGAGTTCGTGAGCTTTGCCAAGCACTACGACGATTTCAAGAAGTTAAATACAGAGTTAATAGGACTTAGTGTTGATACGGACATCAGCCACATTGAGTGGGTGCAGTGGATTGAGAAGTCTTTAGGCGTTAAAATACCATTCCCAATAATCGCCGATCCACTGGGCAACGTCTCAAAGGTCTTAGGAGGGTTACATGCAGAATCGGGTACAACTACTGTTAGGATAGTATTCATAGTTGATGACAAAGCGACAATAAGAACAATACTGTATTACCCACTGGAACTTGGTAGGAACATACCAGAGATACTCAGAATAGTTAGGTCGTTACAGCTCATTGATAAGTATGGTGTTGTTATGCCGGCGAATTGGCCGTACAACGAGATAATTGGCGAAAATGTGCTGAATCCACCACCGCACCATGTTGAGGAGGCTCCAAAGAGACTCCAGCAGTATAAGGGCTATGCTTGGTGGTTAACCTACAAGGAGTTGCCGAAGGATGAGGTTGAGGAGACCAAGAGGATTATTAAGATTAGAATTGAGTAAAATTATTAATGTTGTTGATCTTAAAAATATAAATAAGTCATTATTTTATGAATTCTTGGACCTCTCATGAAGTTTAAGGGAGAGACCTTGTTTGGAAGTGGCATTGTTAATGGTGAATTGGTGGTTTATCGTGAGTCACTTTCCTTTCTTGGGGATGTTGATGGTAAGAGCGGTACCATAAGGACCATTAACACTAGTATTGTGGGTAAGATACTGGTAATACCGAATTCGAGGGGTTCTACCGTAGGTCCCTACGTCATGTACCAACTGAGTAAGTATGGTAAGGCACCATTGGCAATACTTAGCGTTAAGGCAGATACCATGCTCATCATTGGCGCCATTATGGCGCAAATACCAATAATGACCAATTTATCCAAGGAAATTCTTAACCTGAGTAGTGGAATTGCGGCACACGTAGACCTAGATAAGGGTGAGGTTTATGTCAGTGAGTCCTGAGGCTAGGCTGGCATTATTATTGCTTGAGGAACTTGAGCTAAGGAATGGTAAGGCAAAACTTAGGTACTTAAAGGTGTATAGAATGATGATGTATTGGCTTGGTCGTGAGTATGTTAAAGCAATACTCAATAAGCTAGTCTCGACTGGTTACATAAGTATTAAGGATGATGAGGTCGAATTACTACGTAGGTTCAAAACCGATAAGAACCAGGTGCGGGTATATAGGGAGGCTAGAGACATTATCATTAGTACTTACTTATTAATGCAACGTTCACTGAGTAAATAGAGTAGCTCAAGGACCTTCTCATTATATGCATTGAGAACCCTTAACTCATTAATTGCCCTATCTACATTAAATGATGAGTTAATTAGTAAACCACCGAGAACCCAGATCACAGAGTCAAGGTTAAGCGGTGGTATGCCGCTGAGTCTACCAATCTCACTCCATACTCCCTGTATTTCTCTCCTGCGCCTAGTCATTAATTCCCTCGCTAGGTCAGTCACCTTGTTGGAATTACCTATAATCGGCATTAAACCGCTGCATATTGTCATAACCGTAACCCTATAATCAACTGGTATTGGTATATCCATTGGAACCGATAAATCAAGACCGCAGGCCCTACCCACGTAATAAGCCATCTTAACTGCAAACACTATGGTCTTTTCATCACCATGCGTGTTGGTTATCCTCGAAAGTAATCTCCATAGTGATGCTAGGTCATTAAGATAATTACTAAGGCTTAACCTAGCTATTTGTGAGCAGGTACTCCGAATCCTCTTCACCTTTGAATCCCTATACCGAGCTAAGTACCTACTATTCATTACGTAATTAATGAAGTCCCTACATAAATCGACTGGCTTATTCCCAATAAAGTAATTGGCAAAGTAATTCCAGTGATCCTCACCCTTACCCGTTAATTGATAACTGACTAGGGCATTAAGTATTGTTAGTTTTAGGATCTTGTCGACATCATGTTCCAACTCACGGCATAGCCTAGTCACAGCGGCATATTGAGGATCCCTCTCCTCGAAGCCCCTAACCCAAACAATACCAAGTTCACGTAATATACCCGCTATTCTCTCCTTAATACCACTCATCCTCAACCCCGCATTAACTTACGAATTGAGTAGAACCTCCAGATAGTTATTAATGTAATGACTTGACCCCAATCAAGGTAGAGGAGTGGTTTACCCACGGTGATCATAATGTAAGCGAACGGGTAAATAATTATGGGTGCACCTATTGTGAATAGATAAATGTAGTGGGTAATCACATAGGAAATGCCGTAAATAATGCCAGAGGAGTCAAGTACTATTGATGGTTTAATAATATAGGCGATGTATGTAATTATCCACGCAAGGAATAATAGGGATGAAATTCTCCACATGTATAGGTAGGTCGGTAAATAACCAACATGGATTATACTCCCAGATCTGTAAATCACGTAACCATAAACCCTAGACTCTAGGGCAAATGCCTCACCAAAATTAGAAAGACCCAGTGGAAAGAACAAAATCGTAATCACTACACCAAGTATGAACCCTCTCCTAATCCTCGTCCTTACGTCATCACGCCTATTCACAATATCATTACTACCCATTATTAAATGCCCTATTGAGTGGTTATTAAAGAATCACGCTAAATCAACCTGTACAAGCCGGTTATTAATGTATAGTATAGTGTTAAGCCTATGAGTGACCATAGGACCACCGATATTACTATCATGACCTTACTCCTAAATGCTTGATTCTTTATCACATTTGCGAGTAAGGCATCTAGGAATTGACCACCATCTAGTGGATACGCAGGGAAGGTATTAAGTAAGGCCAGGGTTAGATTCAACGTGTATATCCAAAACATTAGGTTATAGAAGGACCTACTCTCAACAACGACACCCCACGGACTTATATAAAGTGCTGAGTAACCAAGTAATTCCATTGTTAGGTTCCTCGTACTTAAGACCTCATTAAATACAGCACCATTTACTGGGTTAAAAATCGTTAACGTAACATTATTTGAACTAACGGAACTAAGTATTGAAATTAATGTGTAGATACTGGCTATGGGATGGTTATTCACCGCCGTTATTATATAACCACCCTTGAGCACGGCATCCGTAGAATTAGCCGTATAAACGATCGTCGTACCTAAAAGACCCTGGGTTAATTGAGGACTTATTAGGGCTAATTCCACAAGAGCCACGGCTAAGTAGGCTAGTACTATATTCATGAAGACACCGCTCGAATATACGGCAAGCCTTATGAGAGTGCTTCTACTTCTTAATTCATCCTCATCAATCTCAACAAAACCACCAAATGCCAGAAATAAAAGCGCGAAGGCACCTCCTGACTTTATCCTTATACCGTACCTCGATGATACCGCCCCATGAGCAAGCTCATGAAGTAGTATTCCAATGCCTATGGCCACTATTATGTAGATGAACGTATATAGCGAAACAGTAACACCAGGTATTAATGGCGCCAATGGTGTGAACCCCTTCTCCACAGTCTCTATGGGGCTTAACCTATGCATCATGGCTACTATCATTAAGACCATGTTCTTAAACATTAGATAGAGCATTGATGGTAAACCCCACCCATTAATGCTCATTATTATTAGTGGTATTGGTACGATAATAAACATGGAAATTGAGAAGAGACCTACCGTTAATACAATGATAAGCCAACTCGGGATTCTACGTAATAAGTTACCAAGTGGTGCTATTACCTCCTTAACCAACTCCTCATCCTTAAGCATGATAAACACCCCGTAATAAACCTTAACCGGTACCCTAACACCAAGAAGTCTCAGTAGGTATATTATGCCGACAATCACGAACCAAGCTGCAATAACAATTATCAAACCAAGGTATTGCATAACCACTCACCCAAACCTCAGTATAGAACCTACGCCGACATCATGGGCATTCCTATAACTACTCACCAACTCCTTCCTCAATATGGGTCCCGTACCATGCAGTGGATAAACACCTCTCAGATCTCTAATGATATCCCTTAATAATGCGCCCTGGTATTCGCTTATTGATGTAGCCCCTAAACCACCCACGAAGTACCTAATATCTAATTCCCTGAAAAACTTCATTATTTCATCGTCGCTAATAAGCCATAGGTTCAATCCACAACCACTAATTAGCAAATTATGGCTTGGTAAATAAATAAGTAACTCACCAACTCTCCTATTACCAACTCTAATAAACTCAACAGTACCAAAACTAAGTTTAACCTTCTCTCTGCCGCCAACCTCAATAACGTCAAGACCAAGTTCATCCAGTTTATTCCTAAGCTCGAACCCATGTATCGTATTATCAACAGGCATTATAACCGTGGATACACCCGTCAATGCTTCAATACCACCCCAGTGATGATTAACTGGTGTCGTTACAACAAGCAGCCTAGGTTTAATGTTAATACTCAATACTTTACTATTACTGATTAATTTATTAATACTTGAACAGGCATCAATTAATAACTCATTATTAATAAGTAATGATATAGAATTATCCCCCTCCACGTTAGGCGCCTTAACCTCATTATCACATATTACGCTTATTGCTAATTTACCATTAGCGTTCATTTTCACTAGGTGAATAATTATGTAAGAAAATAAATCTTTTCTCACACCCACTGACACTTGGTAAGGTTTTAAATGGGTATTAGAGTTAAAAATGGGATGTTTACTCAACAAAACAATCTAAGGAGTAAGGTACTTAGGTATCTATGGCCAATACTATTCACAATAGTATTCGCATTAGTTGGGGCTTGGGGTAATATATCCCATGAAACCTCTATCACGTACATAATAGTTATTGCATATCTGGCAATATTCTTTGGAATAGTCATAACAATAGGTATTAGGAGTACCAGAGTTAGATTTAGGGAGATTGAGGAGTACATGAAGTCCACAAAGTCGGGGGCTATAGAAAAGCTTACACGTGATGATTTCATGAAAGCCATGGAAAAGGACACTGAATATACCCAGGAAATGAATAAGTTCGTAAAGTCTCAGATGAAAAACTTAGTGATTCTCATGGTCGTCCTAATAGGATTACTAATGCTCTATACATACGTACTTTCAGGACCATTTATTACCCTGGCAAAGTACATATCAAATGCTGTAAATATTGGTTACTACCTAAAGCCCTGGTTTACACAAACCATTGAGGAAGCCAACCTATACTATGCATATTTCATTGATTACCTAATATACTTTGGAGTCTTCTTCGTACTTATGTACGTAATATTTAGAATGATGAGGATGCCCTTCATGACGACCAACGTACAAGTAACTGATTACCCATACACAGTAACTAAGGAATTAATAATCTTTAAGGATGCAATGCTCATAGACGGCATGTACCTACTCAAGTCGCCAATACCTGTTAAGCAGATAATAATTAATGAGAAGCGTAGATTCATAGAGTTCCAACTATCAAAGCCACTATCTGGACTTCCATATACCAAGATAAGGATTTATCATAAATCACCAAGGGAATTATGGGATAAGGTGATGAAGAATTTATTTAAGGTCGAGGATAGCACTGCCAAATAATTTTGAATTAATAATGCTTGATAAATGAATTTTAAATTAACCAAATAGACTCGCAAGGCCGGCTGCGATCTCCTCCTCGCTCGGACCCTCCTTCTTCTCTTCAGCCTTCTTCTCCTCAGCCTTAGTCTCAGCCTTCTGCTCACCACCAGCCGCAGCACCACCTGCCTGAGCAGTGGTTGTGGGGGCAGCGGCCACGGGCATTGCAGCCGCCGTCTTTATTGCCTCATCAATGTTGACCTCCTTTAAGGCAGCAACTAGCGCCTTAACCCTAACCTCATCAACCTGTATCCCAGCTGCCTGTAGAACCTTAACCACATTCTCCTCACTAATGGGCTGCTTACCGTAGTGCAATAGTAATGCTGCATATACGTACTCCATATCTCCTCGACATGTCACTTGAAAACCGCTTTAAAAACATTACTTAATTCAATAGATCATAGGATGCCGAAGAAAATAATCATAGTAACAGCCGAGTGGGACTACTTTAAGGATAGACTAAGTAACCTATGCTCACAATTAATTAAGGCTGGTATTAACTGTGAAATTAAGGACTATAGGGATCCTGAGGCCATGCGATTAATAATTAAGTATGGGGTTAGTAATGGTATTGTAAGAATACCACAAATATACCTTATCAATGATTATGAAGTTAAACAAATTAAATATTATATTACAAATGACTTAAGGCTTATTATGAATGAACTTAGTAATTATTCGTAATTAATTTAAGGATGAAATATGGCCGGGGTAACCCACGACCTTCATAGGCCCGCTCGTCGGGTCTCTGTGTGGTTGATTAATAGTGTTGAAATTATTTAATAATTTTTCGCCACTATAAGCCCTGGAACCGGGGCTGTCTCTTCTCCTTGAATGCCTCGATACCCTCCTGAAAGTCCTGGCTATATCGCAGTAGTGCGAAGGTCTTCCTTTCAATGTCAAAGCCAATCCCCATTGGCGAGTCCTGGATGAGTTTAATAGCCTCCTTCAATGCCTTAATGGCCAGTGGCGATAGTGACATTAAGTCCCTGGCTATCTCCATAACCCTATCATAAATCCTCGCTGACTCAACAACCTCATTGAGTAGACCAAGCTGCAGCGCCTCCTCCGGCTTAATCCTCCTGCCAAGAAGTAAATAATACTTTGCGCGGAGTGGGCCGAGTGACTTTACGATCCTTGTTAAACCACCGCTAGCCGGCACCATGCCAAGCCTTATCTCGGGAAGCCCTATCTCCACGTCTGGCGTGCCTATCCTAATGTCGCATGCGAGGGCTAATTCCGTGCCTGCGCCAAGTACGTAGCCCCTAAGGAGGGCTATTGTTGGTTTGCTGAGGTTCTCCACGGCCTCTATCGTTTTACCCCAGTTAATTAGGTCATTTGGTGTTGTGTTTAGGAACTCGGTAACGTCGCCACCAGCCGAAAATGCCTTGTCACCACTACCCTCAAAAACCACAACTCTCACATTATTATCCTGCTCTAACTCATTAATTATCCTGCCCAGGTCCATCCTCATTTCAAGCGTTATTATGTTAAGCGGTGGTCTATTTATTACGACCTCGGCGACGCCATTGTTAACCCTAACTAACCAACCACTCGAGTAGGGCCTCTCCACAGATTCTGAATCAAAATAACCCATTTTAAATGAGTACTGAGATTAACACATTTGAGTAAGTCCTTTTAATTAGTTATTCTCGCTTCATGTTAATATGCATGGTTATGCCGGTAGGATATTATGGATTAATCTAAGTCGAAACAACACAAGAGCGGAGGGTATTAATGAAGGTAACGCCAGGCTCTTCATAGGAGGTAGGGGATTAGGGCTTAAGATAATCTTTGACCTAAATCTAGGCCTTAATAATATTGATCCATACGGTGCTGAGAACCCGTTAATAATAACTACAGGCCCACTGGGTGGAACGAGGATACCACTGGCCACTAGAGCCGCTGCTATATTTAAGTCACCACTTACGAATAGGTGGAGTTACTCCACAGTTGGTGGAACCCTGGGCGCCTACATGAAGTATGCAGGTGTTGATGTAGTAGTGATTACTGGAATAAGCCCGAGACCTGTTCATTTAGTGATTAATGATGGCCGAGTTGAGTTTAGGGATGCCAGGGAGTTATGGGGTTTGGATACTGTCGAGACTGAGCACGTGATCAAGAGGGAATTTAGGGACTCCGCAGTCCTAACGATTGGACCTGCTGGTGAGAATAAGGTGCCATATGCATGTATTGGTCATGAGGATTGGAGACAGTTTGGACGTACTGGGGCTGGGGCTGTTATGGGTAGTAAGAATGTGAAGGCCATAACCTTCGTGCCGGTTGGTAAGACCGTGGATGTGGCTGACGATAAGGCTTACCAGGACTTAGTTAGGAACCTAGGTAGGCAAGCCGTGACTAACCCAGGCATGGTACCGTATAGGCAGGGTGGTACCGTGAGGTTAGTAGATACTGGTAATGGCATGGGGTTCTTCCCATCAATTTATTGGACTAGAGTAGTCATGCCTAATTGGGAGAATATCTCGTGGGAGAAGACCTTGAAGCCTAAGTACTTCATTAAAAATGGCGCATGTCTATACTGCCCAGTGGCTTGTCATAAGGTGGTTAGATCAAGCGATGGGGAGTATGACCTTGAGTATGAGACTATGATGGCTCTTGGAGGATTAACGGGAATTCATGACCCGCAGAGGCTTATTGATCTCGCTGAATTAGCTGATAGGCTTGGTTTCGATACGATAAGCCTCGGAAACACAATAGCCTTTCTAATATACCTCGGTGATAAGGGTATTATTAAGGATGCACCAAAGTGGGGTGATTATGAAGGCATTAAGCAATTAATAATTAACACAGCCTATAGGCGTGGACTTGGTGAGCTAGCTGCACTGGGTACTAAGGCCATTGCCGAGAAACTGAGTGTGCCAGACCTGGCAATTCATGTTAAGGGTCTTGAGCCTGCTGCTTACGATCCAAGAACTCTTAAGGGCATGATACTTAACAATGCTATTTCCGAGAGAGGCGCTGATCACTTATGGGCGAGTGCTTACGCCGTTGATATTGCTGGTCAGGCAGGTGGTAGGTTTGCCACGGGTGAGGATAAGGTTAGGGCTATAATGGATATTGAGGAGAGGAATGCCCTGTATGACTCAATGCTTCTCTGTAAGTTCGGTAGGGCTATATATACATGGGATGTCATTAGGGACGTCATGAATGCAGTGACTGGCTTTAATTATACTATTGATGAGCTAAGGGAGACCGCTCAGAGGATTATTGTGCTTCATAGGTACATGAATGGAACCACAATAGAACAGGATAAAATACCGCCAAGGTGGTTAAGGGAACCCGTGGAGTATGACGGTAAGAAATACGTGGTTACTGAGGAGGAGTGGTCATTCATGGTTAGGAAATACTACGAGCTCAGAGGCTATGACGAATTGGGAAAACCCAGGCAGGATACGTTGGTCAGGCTTAAGATATTGTCTCAGAGTTAAGTCCTCACAGCTCTTATTAGTAAGAATATTCCTAAATACGTTTGATATGATTCGATATTGCCAACTAACTCCTTGATTAACTCCCTTAACCACGAAATACTTCCGATACCTCTAACCGTAATCCTCATTGTGGCGTAATCCCGAACCTCCCTTGGTGCCACAATCGACACCAACAATGGCAGTGCAAACACAAGGTAAAATAACAGGACAGCGTATGTTAGTGGATTATCAGGTCTCCAAAACTCGAGAACTATAAATGATCCATCCTTTCTGAGGATCCGGCGTACCTCAATTAGAGCGAGCGGCTTATTATTAAACTGCCTTAACGCAAATGACGTATAAACAGTGCATATCGACCCACGCTTAAGCGGCAGGTACTCACTAACACCAACGACCCTATCAACCAATTCAGAGTGTAGGTTTCCCATTGACCTGAGGCCACTAATTGCTGGGTCGAGCAATATTATTGGCCTATGCCTGAAGCCGTTATTTATTATGAACCTGGTCATTGAGCCATCCCCGGCACCAAGGTCGAGTAGATAACCATTGCAATTACGTACTGAGGTCATTACCTCCTGAAAGGCCCAATACCTAAGTCTCCTCAGTTGGAAGAGCGTGATAGCCGTATTTACTAATTCATAGTTTGAATATGCAAAGACCTTATTCATTACATCCTTAAAGAATTGGGACAAGCTCACATAATCACCTTAGTAACTTCAACGAGCCAGTGACCTTATTAATTAAATCCTCAGGCCCAGGTCCAATCGCTAATACCGTGACTGTACCTGGCGGTAACTCCGTGAGACCGGCATCCTCAACTAGAAATGTAGGTAAACCCAGCTTCTCAGCCTTCTCCTTAAGCTTGAGTAACTCATCTAATGAATTAACTATCAAAACAACCTTCTTCTGACCGGAGGACTCCCAGGCCCTAAACCACTCAAGCCATTCCCTCTTACCATTCTCAAGGACTCTGAGCACAGCCCCAACGGCTCCATGAGCCACTTGAGCCGCAGTCTTACCGCAGGATATCCCAAGGTCAGCTCTAACCACAATAACCTGCTTATACATGGGTAATCACCTCAGCGAACTCCAATCACTGAGTATTTTCCTGGCCGCGTTATAACCAGGCACGCCGGTTACTTGTCCGCCAGGCCACGTACCTGCACCACCCAGGTAAAGGCCCTTTATTGGCGTTGAGTAGCCCCAACCAGGTATGGGCCTATTACTGAACATGTACTCCTCAGTCATTGGTAAGTGATTAAGGTTACCGCCAGCCAATCTAAACATGGACTCGTAATCACTCGGCGTTATTAATTCAAAGGCCTTTACACCTGACCAGTCAATATCCACGTACTCACTAAGCTCATCCCTGGTCGGTAAGCCCGTGACTATTAGGTAATTGTCATGAACCACAGTCTCTCCAAAGGGTAGTTGGAGAATTGAGTCCCTGTAATTATTCAACTCATTCCTTAACTTAATCGGCCCATTATTAACAATGACAAGCCTAGATGCACCTCCCAACTGCACGTTCATTAACCTATCAACTATGGACTTATCGAAGTATTCCTTACCAACCAGGTTAATCAATGTATTTATTGGGCTGGCGGTGGATAATACGGCCCTCGCCTCAATCCTCCTTCCATCATCAGTCAACACGCCCCTAACCCTACCACTATCAACAATTACCTTCTTAACGCCCAGGCCAAGCACGACCTTAGCACCAGCCCTCAGAGCAGCATTGTATAGTTCATGCGCGAAGACTTGAATGCCGACCTCGCCGTTCTTGGCAGGAAACCACCAATCAGTGTCGGGGTTGTAATAACCAATCATGAAAGCCGGCTGATCCAGATACGGCTCGAAAATGAACATATCCCAAAACTCCCTGGGCAAATATTGACTAAGGAATTCCCAACCCTTTGACCTAATGAACTCGCTCAACACCGGGTCATTTAGTAGTTCCTCCTTACTTGGTGGGTTCAATCTGTATAGATATTTACGTAATGCCCTATGAAAGTCCATAATCTTGTTCCACATGGCCCTTAGGTTATCGCCGAGACCCCATCTATTAAATTCGCGAATCCTATCCTCAAGGCTTCTCCACCATCTGACCAACTCACTGCCCTTAACATATACCGCAATTGGCTCAGGCTTATACTGCTCAATACCTATTCCCAACTCACTCATTAGGTCATTGGGTATTAGACCAAGTACGTACGCGCCAATGGGCACCTCAATACCACTAATCACGTGATAGCCAGCCATACCTCCTGGCCATGCTACATGGTCTATCACCAGTACGTCTAATCCTGCCTTAGCCAATACTATACTAGCAATTAATCCATTATGTCCTGCGCCAATTACTATAACATCAACCACAATTTGTAGTAATTAGGATTTTTAATTAACTTAACTAAGGAATTCCTCATAATGCCTCACATACATTCTTAATGACTCGGGTACCTTTATTGCAAGTGCTGCGGCGCCTATTATGCCAATGTCATCGCCGAATTTCGTGAAATCAATACGTGCTGGCTTAACTGCCACGTACTCCCTTAGATACTTTTCAATTCCTATTCTAAATAAATCCACATTATTAAGAGCCATAGAACCGCCTAGCACTATTAATTCCGGGTCATATGCATTCATTACATTAGCCAAACCAACTGCATGGACTCTCATTAAGTAATTATCGATGAAATCCCTAGCAAGTTCATCACCATCATAGTATGCTTGGAATATCTCCTCAGTACTTACATGCTCACCTCTAACGAGTTTTTCATAAATTCTTGACTTGTAGGACTTATTCTTAATGAATTCATTAATAACCCTCGGTATATTAGCGCCCGAGCCAAGGCCTTCCCAATGGCCATATCCACCACAACCGCATTGAATCCTTGAGTTTATGTCAATAACTATATGCCCGACTTCGTGGGCATTACCATCTTTACCAACGAGTAGATGCCCATCAACTATTACGCCAGCACCAATTCCAGTGCTAAAGGTTATGTAAACCAGGTTATTAATGCCCTTCCCAATACCGAATAGGTATTCGCCCCAAACAGCGGCCATAGCATCATTACCTAGAATCACCGTTACCTTAAACTCCCTAATTATTGGTTCCACAAGCTTAAACCTCTTGATGGGCGCATTGGGTGCCCAGGGAACAATGCCCTTACTTAGATCTAAAGGTCCAATTGAGCCAATGCCTATACCATCAATATGAATACCATTAGTTAGCTCCTTTATTGACTTTATAATTACGTTTGCCACAGTATTCTCATCGCCACTCACAGGTTGTCTAATCTTTACCTTATTAATGACGCTACCATCCTCGCGTATTAAACCAATTCTTATGTACGTTGCGCCAACATCAACTCCCACATAAACCATATAAGTTCTTCGATAAAAATCTCCGTTTTTAAGTTATTATATGGATCATAATTGATGGGTTTATAAAGGGTGATTAATTAATTCCTTAAATATTTATGGTTAAATTAGTCATAAGGCCCATAGCAGATGTCGTAAGTGAAGACGAGATTAGGAGAAAAATGGAGGAGCACATAAACGAAATGTTGAGGAGTGCCCAGGCCATTGGTGATGACTTATTTCTCATAGACAGAGCCACAGGCAGGGCTACACCCTCCTTCTTCAGTAATGATTGCTTTGTTAAGTCATTAATAAAGTTGAGGTTTGGAACCATAACCAATATGGAAGGTATAAGGAATTTGGCGAGAGGTAAAGCAATTCATGATCTTTATCAGGAGTGGTTTAAGATTGCTAATCCCAGGGTTCATGTGGAAGTTGAAAGTGGTATAGAGACCGTGGATACATCAGGTAGGGCTGACATTGTGTATATGAGGGAGTTTGATGGTGAGGAGATTTGGGGATTAATTGAGTTAAAGAGTTCGTGGAATCTAAATGAGGATAGAGAAAAAAGGTATCTTAAGCAAATAGTTTCCTATGCATTAATGCTTGAGGAGGCGGGCATAACCATTAGGGAGGCGTACCTGGTGACCATGAAGGATGTCAAGTCACTACCTATAAATAAAATAAGGAAGGAGAACCAAAATGTCTTGGTGGAACTCAAGACAATGGAAACATACCAGGGTTGGCCTATGGAACCTCCAGATCCATTATTATGTACTAAGTGCGAGCTAAGACCCATATGTATTACATATGCCATCTATAGGGGTAATAAAGTCATTATAGGTTCAGGTAATATTAATAATAATGTTGACCGATAATATTTATTAATAATCATTAAGTGAGTAAAACTAATGTCACTAATAACAAAGATATTGGTGGGCTTTGATGGATCGAAGGCTGGAGAAAAGGCACTGGACTACGCAATAAATATCGCGAAGACCTTCAATGCTAAGCTTTACATACTTCATGTTATTGAGGAGGGAAAAATCGCCGTAGCACCTGATTCTTCGATGTACCCTGCTTTAATAGAAACAATGGAGAGACAGGGCAGAGATTTACTAAGTAAGGCTGTTGATCGCGCTAAAAGTCTCGGTGTTAATGCAGAGGGACTACTTGAGGTAGGTACTGATGCTGCTGACACTATAATAAGCATTGCGAATAATCTAAATGTGGATCTTATTATTGTTGGTTCGAGAGGATTAAAGGGATTGACTAGGTTCCTACTCGGCTCTGTATCTGAAAAAGTAGTTAGGTATGCCAATAAACCTGTTCTTGTTATTCATTGAAATAAGGTTAGGCTTAAATGCGTAATTAACACAGTGATATTGTAATTATGGCAATAATAATTAATGCAGTCAATGTAAGCAATATAGGCAGTGGAGTAAGTAGGGTGGGTGGTTTAGTCCCAACTTGGGTTTGGGATACTATTGTAGTTATTGTGGTTGCTGTAGCCATATACTTCGTACTTGATTACGTATTTGATAAGTTGGTTAGAGCTGTTGTGAAACTCTCGAGAAAGGGTGATGTTGAGAACGCGAGATTTATTTTTAGAATAATGCTGATAGTGACTATACTATCGGCCATAGCCTACGTCTATAAGCAATACCTAATAGTTGGTTCATTACTCATCGTTGTCGCGGTAATCCTAATACTAGGCACTAGGCCAATCATTGAGGAGTACTTCACGGGTAAGCTCAGTAGGCTTATTAAGGATTATTCATTAGATGTTGGGGATCACGTCGAGGTCATGGGAATTAAGGGTTATATAATTAAGCAGACATCAATGGGCTTTATAATTAGGAGTTCACGTAACGAGTTAATATACGTACCATACACACTCGTACTAAAGAACGTAATTAGAAAGGTACCACCTGCTGAGGGTATTGAGGTTAGGATACCATTTAAGGCCCCTAAGGATGGATTGCTCATTGATGATCTACGCAAGGAACTCACTGATTACATGGAGGAACTGGGTATTGAAGACCCTCATGTTGATGTTGCTGCAATTGAGGATAAGTACGTGGAGTTAATGGCTAGGGGCACCTATAAGGACTTGAGGACTATAGATGATGTTAGGTATTCCATACTTAATAAAGCATTTGAATTATCAATGGAATTGAGTAAGAGATATAGCGTCAGAAGTAATGAATAACCACTGGTCCTACTTACTCGATAGGTCATTTATTAATTTATTAACGTCCTCCAAAGAACCAACAATTACTAACTCATTATCCCCCTCAATAACATAGTCATTACTTGGCTTAATTAAGCCATTAAGCGTTATTATATATGGTATTGCAACATCGTAATTATTAACTATGTAGCTAATGGATTTGCCTATTAATTGTGAATCGCCACTAACCCTAACTATTGTGAATGTAAGGTTTGTCGAAGTATCTGTAAATAGGGCTCTAGTTAGGCCTTTCATGATCAATGATTCCACGTTCTTCGTTATTAAATCCTCAACACTTATTGTCATGCTTATATTTAACTCCTTAAATAAATCCTCATTATCCTTATTATTAACCCTGGCAATTATTAATGGAACGCCCTTTCCCTTGGCAATACTACATGCTTTATAATTTAATTCATCATTATCTGACAAAGCCAGGAAAAGCTCAGCCTTATCAATACCAACCTCATTTAGGACATCCTCACTACTTGGATCACCTCTATATACTAACGCTGATGATTTAAGCGCCTTAAATGCCCTTGAGCAAGCATCATCGTTTGAATCAACGATCATCACTTCGTACTTATCCATGAGTGTTTTAGCCACGTTAATACTAACGTTGTTGGCTCCAATAATTATTGCAATCCTCAATATTAATCACCGACCACGTAACCTAAGCGAGAGCCATTTAAATTCATTATTACTTATCACAAACCGTGGTCTTAAGGGAGTGGGTGGAGCTTGTTAAGGATGGGTTGAAATACTCATACGCACCATACAGCGGGGTTAAGGTAAGTGCATTGGCCATAACACCAGGTGGTAAGGTATATAGAGGGGTAAACGTTGAGAACGCATCTCTTGGACTCACGGTATGCGCAGAGAGGGTTGCCATATTCAATGCAGTGTCAAATGGCGAGAGGAAAATTAAGACGATAGTACTGACCTCAAACCTAGATAAGCCAATATATCCCTGCGGAGCTTGTCTCCAAGTAATGAGTGAGTTCGGTGTTGAGGAGGTGATTATTGTTCATGGGGATAAGGTGATAAGGCATAACCTCAGTGAGTTGTTCCCAAATCCATTTAGTGATTGGAGAAGGCGTGATTGAGTAATTAATTAAATATTTATGGACCCTCAAAACCACAGACCGGGCATTTGTATGGATTTCCTGTTCTTCTGCAGTGTTCACATCTCCATATCTCGGCTTTACCGCAGTTAGGGCATAGGAAGTGCGATGCTCTCTCGTAGGGTTTAATAGGCTTACCACATGAACTACATACTGGCACGGTCGGTCCATGAAGCGCTGGTCTTGGCCTCTCAACTCTAGGTATCGCCATTAAGTATTTCGTGGAATTACCACTAATTTAAATATTTCTATAACGTCATTAATGCGTGAGTAATCCTTAATAAATCCGGGTACTTATGACAACGAGATGGACATTAATAAGGCAATAGACATTGCAATACTTACGCTGGTGATTGTATTGGCCGCAGTACTGACGTACTTTATGCTAGCGAAAATAATAGCACCACCATCAAGGTTACATAGTGGGGTTACAATAATAACGTCAACCTATGAAGGTATAAATGCATGGCCACCGTATTTTCAATTAATTAACTCATCAGTAGTTTATAACACGTTTAAGAATTACAGCCTAGTTTATGGACCTAACACAGCACCAATTAAGGTATTAATACTATATAATCCAGTCATGCCTCCTGCAACGAATTTCACAGTTACTAATGCTAATTATATAATTAATACCTCAGAGGAGGGGCTTGTTCAGTATGAGATTGCGTTTAACGTATATTCATATATGAGCGCTATGTCAGCATCACCATTAACCACTGCCGAGACCAACGTAGCATCCGTAGCTTACTGCCTATACTTTAATTCAACTAATAGTGATAATGCATTGCTTTTCCTTAGTGAGGTTGGCTCAATAATAGGTTCAAATACGAGTAATGTGGCTAATTTTACAAGTACAGCGTCAATACAAGAGATACTTAATAAACTAGGTATTAATATCAATGCCACTGAGTGCGTAAATAAGTATGAAACATATGTTATGAATTACCAAAGACTCATTGGTTACGTCCTTGTTCTATACTATGTACCTCCGTTTTTAACGCCAACGCCTCTTACGTATGAGATTCCCATAAACTCACCAGTACTATTCATGCTTGGCTATAATTCAATGACTGGTGCTTATGATGATACTATTAACAACATTCAATTACCAATATTCGTGCAAAACCTAATGACCCAGAAATTCATTTATCAGAACCTAAATGGTTAGCTAATAATCCTACTTATTAAGCCCTTCAATGTGATTATTTCGAAATACTCAACATTAGCTGCTATGTAAAGTAAAACCACTGAAATTAAGTAATAAATGATCAATGCCGTAATATCACCTCTACTAATGTGCCTTCCTCTACGTAGCGCATTAATGATGTCTCTTGTAAAGGTTAGCGACCCCGTTGTGGAGAAGGCATATGCAAGGAGCTCTATAATGCCGTGTGGAAAGAATATCGTAATGAACAGAGATAAGACGAGCCCTATTATAGAATTAATTGCATACGCAACGTAAACACCCAGTATGAAACCAGTCATTGCCAATGCAAGTACAAAGAAAAACGGACCAATCACGGGTATCGCCATTAACGTGTCTATTTCAAGATTATGAAGAAAAATATAATTCGGTCCCAAATCTACTGTGCTTATTAATTCATTCCTTAATGACCCAATTATCGACTGACCTATAAACAAGGGGCCCACGTAAAAACCCATTATAGATAGAAATACTAATATTAGTAATTCAATTACATAGATCAAGACAACCCTCCTAATGCTTATTGCCACAACACATCACTTTACTAAAATGTAAGAAGAGACCAAAAATAAGGGTTTGGGTCTGTTTAGTGCTTACTGTTAATTAGCGGTGCTTGAAAATACCGTCCTCATCCCTTCATTTTTGTCTTTCCCCCTTGGGTTTAACTCAGGCATGCTCGTATGTGCTTGGATGGCACGTAGGTGAATATTCATTGCACAAACTGTGTCACTATTTGTAATGAATCCGCATTTTGGGCGGTGGGGCTAGTTTCATTATTCGCCTTACTTAATTCAGCATTGGCATAGAGCACCAATAAGCGTAAACTCAATAATCATAATCAGCTTAGTGCTTCCTAGCCATGAATTATTAGTTAAATTACGTAAAGGAGGGAGGGTCTATTAAAATCTGCGTTCAAATCCCTCGTCATCGTTCAGTACATCCCTCCTGTCTTCATTACATGATAAATGCCATGTATAATACTTAAGCCTTACTTATCAAATTTAACGTCTGCCCAATGTCTCAAGAAGCCTACTAATCACTATTCTTCTAACAAACTCCTCACGTTCATCCTCATCAAGCTTGAGTCTGACGAATTTAGAACTCTCGACTATTCTGGGCAATAGTACATTATCTATTGCATTTACCATTCTCTGGTACTCCCTAACCCTAGCAAGTAATGTGTAGAATAGGCTCTCTAGGTTCATCATATCTGAAATAACCTTGAAATTACTGTAAATGCCGTATAAGGCACTATCAAGTTCAGGCGGTGTTGCGAAGATCCCATAATTAGGACTTGATACACCCCTGAACTCAAGACCTCTGAATTTAAGACCCTCCATCACGATATCCATGAACTCCACATCGACTGATGGCTTTATGACCTCACTTAACTTGCCATAATCCTCAATGCTCATTTTCGATATAGCCGCCCTAAGCATTAATGACACCTTACTCAGCTCATCGTAAACACTTTTCCTAGAACTCTCGAGCTTAGGTATTATCGCCCTAATCCTCTGTATTGTTGCATTCCTCGCATCCTCCACAGTCTTCTTAATACCCCTGTACAGTCTCTCTTGATTTCTAAGTCTCAATAGGGTTAGCCTTGATGGTATTGGTCTCTCAAAGGCCACGTAATTAGGGAACGTTTTATATTTTTAAACATTATTACATAGGCGTTAAGGTTTAGTAGATGAGCAGGGTGAGCTGGAGCGAAGCGTGGAGGAGAGTTAGGAACGTCTTGGAAATGAGCGATTTAGTACTTGAGGTTATTGATTCTAGAGATCCCATAGAAACCAGGAATAAAAAACTCGAGAAATTACTGGACAGGTTGGGCAAACCATTAATAATTGTGATTAATAAGGCGGACTTAATTCCAATGGATATACTTAAGGAGTGGAAGAAATACCTAGAGAGGGAGTATCCCACAGTATTCATAAGTGCCAAGAATAGGTTAGGCACTAGGAAACTCATAGTCAGTATTAAGCAATATGCACCTAGACTTCCAGTCAGGGTCTCTGTGGTTGGTTATCCGAACGTGGGTAAATCAACAATAATTAATTACCTAAAGGGTAGGCACGTGGCTGAAACGAGCCCAGTACCTGGCTGGACCATCGGCGAACAAATTGTTAAGGCTAAGCAATGGTTAATTGTCATTGACACGCCAGGTGTCATACCACCGGAGGAGGTTAAGGACGAAGCTTTGCTAATTATTAAGGGTGCCATAGATCCATCGAAACTTGAGGATCCTGTCTTACCAGCGGTAAAGTTAATAATGAGAATTAAGTCGTTCAACCCCAAGGCATTTATGGATAGGTATGGTGTTGATTCTGAGGATCCAATGGAACTCCTGGAATTAGTTGGTAGAAGGAGGGGATTATTATTAAAGGGTGGTAAGGTAAACATTAGGGGCGCCGCTATTGCCTTAATTAAGGATTGGATACTTGGCAAACTTATTTATTATTATAAACCTGGGGTGATTAGTAATGCCTAAGAAGTTAATACCCATGGTACTTAAACCATCTGTTAGACCTCTTAAGTACTATGATGTTATTGGTGATTTAATGATCAATTTCTTAACAGGTAGAAAGGCGACAATTATTAGGCAGGTTGGTGATACGGCGACATTAATGACCAGAGCTAGGCATGAGGATGGGAGTAAATTACCAATTATTATTAATAGTAAGGATGAATTAATTAGGTATGTTAAAATGGGTGGTATTGATTTCATGGCTTCAGTAAGTACCGCGTTGTCTAAGGGCATTGATACAGTAATAATTGATGTTAAAGGAGGCAGGAAGGTTTGGATGCTTGATAGAGGATTAGAGCTCATGGATTTAATAGTCAGTGCTATACGTGTTACCTTTGAGTACGTAGGCTTAACGAATAATGCCATCGTATTTGATGGCATGAATGGGTTTAAGGTAATTGCATCATTGTCTAGGGAAGTTGGGAATGAGGAAATGAAAGCTTTCATAAACCTAATAAACGAAGTCATAAATAGGAGCATGAAACCCCTTGATTTATTCCAGGCATATGGTAATGATATAATAATTGGCGGTAATACAATGCTCAAGGTTAAAATGTATAGAGTACCATTATCATTGCATTGGTCAACCAAGCTCTCCGCAATACCAATCGCTAGAGTCTACGATTTTCTAACATTGTATGCTGACCCATCAAATGTAATAAGGCGATTAGAAACTAATAGAAAATTGCTTGAACCGTTATTTATGAAGAACCCTGTCGATTCATTACTTGATAATGTGAGCAGGTGGATTAATAATGATTATTCAATAATTTACTATATCAAGGGTGTTATTAGAAATAGGATTAAAGGCGATGATACAGGTATGAGATTAGAAATTGATAGAGAAAACCTTAAAATAGAGTAATGCCTTACTAGGCGATAAGCGATGAGGAAAGTCATAATTGCGTTCATTGCTATTGGTATAATAATACTCATAATGTCAAACATAAGGATTACATTACCAATAATAGTTAGCGCATCAATACCTAGTTTAAGTGAGGTTGTTAATGTAACACCAGGATTGAAATTAATCATTAGTGATACTAACGGCTCACTAGCACTAATACCCATTAAGGGTTATTCAGCATTCATAAACATGGTTGATTATTTATCCCCAATATTCGTTTTCGTGGGAATAATAATCTCAATAGCACTCCTAGTAATTAAGAAAAATCAGAAAATCGATATCTCAGATCCATTATTCTTCGGCATATTACTAATGCTCATAATATCATTAATATTTGCATTCCCAATACCAACACAGGTATATCTAAGTGAAGGATCATTAACAAAGACAATTCTTATCGGCATTAATGCGTACGTAGGCTTCTCATCAATAATGTACTTAATAAGCACAGTACTGCTAGTAATGAGTACCTGGCTTTACCGGGAACAAACCATCATGGAAAACCTGTACTCAGATATTGACCAGTTAATGAGCATGACCGTTATGCTTAAGAGTGAGGAAGAAACAGAGCAATCAGAGAGTAATGAAGAAGGTCAGTAATAAGGGCGTGATCTGCTTCTTCTGTCTAAGAAGGGTTAAGGAGTACTACATAGTTGACTATGAAGTTAAGGAGCTAGGCATAGTATTCAAGGTCTATGCATGCCCTGAGTGCTACGCCAAAATCACATCACGCAGGGAAAAGTAGAGCAACAGGGAAAGTTAATAATCATTCATTAATATCATAAACGTCTCCAGGAAACCCTAAATGACCTTATACCGTCAATTATACCGTCAAACTCATTAATGAATGAATTAACCTGGTAAATACTGACCACTGGTACACCCTCGATTAACTCCGTGGATGCCCTATGCCATGTAATAACCACGGGTATTAACAATGCCTCACCCCAATTAACACCAATCCTACTCATCAAAACCTCAGGCTCCCTGGCAACCGACCCAACCTTCTCTAGGTGTCTACCCACTATTTGCCGTATCGATGATGAAACCCTCCTCCAATGCTTAGCCTCTATCAGTAATACCCAAGGCCTCCTATAGGCTATTACATCGAATTCAACCCTAGAACCAGCCACGGGAACCCTAAGCCTACTAACAACCCTAAACCCCCACTCCTCAAACAATAGCCTTATCAAAGCCTCAAATTCATCCCACGGTAAATACCTCGATATCGACTCAAGATCAACATAAACACCCCTATCCACAAAGTACTTAATCAACCTATGAGGCGGTATGACAGACTTATAGCCATCACCAATCCTAACCAAAATCCCCTCATTAATTAACGAATTTATAAAATCATCAATCATAAAATCGCCAAGACCAGACTCTCTCTTAAGTGATTCACGTGTGAAGACTCCATCCTTAGAGACAATTATCAACGCCTTAACAAGCCTCTCCCTTAAGCTCATTCTCAATAAATATATTTTAACACCCACTTATAGCATTTTGCGGTGATGAAACTTCAGCGGCGGATGAATACCAATGAATGGTGGGTCAGGGACTGATTACTTATACGTCATGACTATAGTCTTCAACTCAGTAACATCCTCCACACTAAATCCAACCCCCTCACGCCCGAATCCAGACTCCTTTACGCCACCGAAGGGAAATAGACCGAGCCCATGCCTTGGGAAGTCGTTTATTGTGACCTCACCCACTTCCAGAGACCTCGCTACTTTCCATAACGTGTTTAAGTCACGGCCGAATACTGCTGCGTCAAGGCCATAAACAACCTCGTTAGCTACCTCAATAGCCTCATCAATTGACATAACCCTTATAATGGGTATCACAGGTCCGAAAGTCTCCTCAAGCGCCAGCCTAGACTTCCTACTTACGTTATCAACTACGGTAGGTTCATGGTAGGTGAGCCAGTACTTACCGCCATACATTAACTTACCGCCTTTCATCAATGCATCATCAACCATTGAATGAACTCTCTCAACAGCATTGGTATCTATTAATGGACCAACCTTAACCTTTGGATCACGTGGATCACCAACAACCCACCCATTCATCTCCTTAATTATGTAATTAATTAATTCATCAGCAATACTGCTCATGGCTATAACTCTACTAATGGCATCACAACGTTGCCCAGAGAGCCTTAATGAACCAATAACTATTTTCCTGGCCGCATCCTTCAGATCAGCATCCTCAAGAACTATGGCTGGAGCCTTACCACCGAGCTCAAGTTGCAGTTTCTTTAATCCAGCCATCCTCATAACCCTGAGTCCAGTCTCTGTACTACCAGTTAATGTAATAGCTCTAACTAGTGGATGTGTAATCATTGCATCACCCACGGTAGCACCAGGGCCGGTAATCATTGCGAAGTAATTACCGAGTCCGGCATACTCAATAGCCTTAGCTATTAGCACGCCAGTTATTGGCGTATAACTTGATGGCTTAAAAATAACAGGATTACCTGCAAGTAAGGCTGTGGCTATCTTAACAATCGACGTGAATAATGGGTAATTAAATGGAGCAATAGCCGCCACTACACCGATAGGCTCCCTAACAACAATTGCATACTTATTCTCAGTACCCGCACCGTACTCACCGGGAATACCGACGTTTAATAACCTGCCAAGATCTTGGTGTATCATCCTTAACCTAGTTATTGCTGATTCAACTTCGCCCTCAGCCTCATCAATTGGCTTTCCACCTTCAATAACAAGAACATCCCTAAACAACTGCTTATATTCCTCTATGAAATCAGCTACCTTAATCAACATGTCAGCACGTTTATGCGCTGGTATTACCTTAAGTGACAACCATGAGTAATGAAGCCTCTCTATGGCTGAATTTACGTACTCAGCACCTAACTTATTAACTTGGGCAATTACCTCGCCATTTATTGGCGATTTAACAGGCATGTAATTACCAAAGTCAACCCATGAACCAGTAATGAAGACACGGAAAACACCGAACTTCGTCATAGTATCATGAAACTCTCTTGGTAATTCTGGAAGCATTACCGGGCCGAGTAGGTTTACGTTAATTACTTGCATTAACCATGTTTGGTAATTACCTCAAATAAATCTTGTGGGTTTAATCATCCTTACGGAATTTAACGATCAGAAATACTTATCTGTAAGTAAACATAGTATTATGTAATGATTGCACGTGAGTTAATGACAGGTAATGTAGTTGCAATTAATTCCCATGAGGAATTAATAACTGCGGTACAATTAATGATTGACCATGGATTTAGGCATGTACCTATCCTAGAAGGTGGTTCATTAAAGTCCATAATAACTGCATTAGGGGCTATTAATGGTATTATTAATAATGGTGTTAATGCCCTAAAGGAACCCGTAGCTAAGCATGGTAGTGATAAATTCATTATTGCATCTCCTGATGATGATGCAGTAATGGTGATTAAGAAAATGCTTAATAATAATGTTGATGCAGCATTAATACTCAGGGATAATGATTTAACCGGCATTATTACCGAGCGTGATGTGGTTTCTAAAATGCCCGAGCAATTATTTATCAAGTATAGAGTCCATGAAGTGGCAAATAAAAGCCCTATATGCATTAATGAGGAGGTTACATTAAGGACGGCGATGGAGACCATGATAAGCCATGGTATTCGGCACTTATTAATTACTGAACAGGATAAATTACTTGGAGTGATCTCCGTTAAGGACATACTTAAGCACGTGATTAAGTATTATAAACTCAGGGGCCAGGTTGATTTTAATATAACAATCTCCAAATTAATGAGCCACAATCCAGTAACGATCGATAGTGGCGCATCACTAATAGATGCTATTAAGCTTATGAGAAGAAATAACATTAGTTCATTACCAATTGTCGAGATGGGTAAATTAATGGGCCTTATTACGGAGCACGATATTGTTAAAAACATGATAAAATAAAATTAAGGAAACTAAACATTTAAGAAAGAGCCATCAGATCTTAATTGCATTCTTAATTACGTCCCTAACCTCCTCACTTAAGCCTGGGACCTTCTCTCTAACGTTCTTTCTTAAGTCCTCGTAATAATTATTGCCATATGAATCAATTATTACTGATAATGGCCCAAAATTCTCAACCTCAAGAACCCACATGGCCTCTGCAACACCTAAATCAAGCCAATGAACATCAATTACCCTCCTTATAGCCTGAGCCGCAAGAACTCCCGCACCTCCTGTGAATATCGCATATGCCGCCTTATACCTCTTCATAGCCTCTGTAGTCTTTGGACCCATGCCACCCTTACCAATGACCAACTTAACACCTAATTTCTCAATGACCTCTGGTTCGAAATCATCCATCCTGGCACTCGTTGTTGGACCCATACTTACAATTCTCCAAGTATTGCCTTGCTTAAGCGCCACGGGACCTGCATGATAAATAACACCACCCTTAAGGTCTACAGGTAGTTTTTCACCCTTATGTAGTAATTCAACCATTCTCACATGCGCCGCATCCCTGGCACTAATTATGACCCCACTTACATATATTGTATCACCAACCCTTAATTTAGTAATGTCGTCATCCAGTATGGGCGTTTTAAGGTAGTAAGTCCCCATACGTATCAATTAAGTTCCCAAGTCGGGTGTAATTAAGTATTCCTCTAAATAATTTCCATAAGCAAACATAGGTTTAAAGTTTTAATACAAGTAAAGCGATGTTCACCTATGCCGAGCCTTGAGGACGTAGTAAAGGAGGCAGCGAAGGCAATAGTGAGAATGGCTAGCGTATCCCCAGCTGAGGATGTGATTAATGCATTGAGGAACGCTGTTAAGATTGAGGTACACGAACCAAGTAAGGTTCAGTTAAACGCTATATTAACTAATATTGAATTGGCGCAGAAGTACACAGCCGCCGTGTGCCAGGATACTGGTGTTCCAACATTCTTCATAAAGTTGGGTGATGAGTTCCCAATCAGGAGTAAATTATTCTCTATCCTTACAGAAGCCGTGAGGGAGGTTACCAAGGAATTACCACTAAGGTCTAATTCTGTGGATCCATTAACGGAAAAGAATCCAGGAGATAATTCCGGGATTGGAATACCTGTCTTTGATGTCGAGTTATTTAATGGGAATTACCTGGAATTAATCTATACGCCAAAGGGTGGTGGTACCGAGTTACCCAGTAAGGCTTTCGTAGTGCCGCCAGGTAATGCCTGGGAAAGATTACCCGAGCTCGTGCTTAACGCCGTAATAGATGCAGGACCGATGCCATGTCCACCAGTCATTGTTGGTATTGGTATAGGCCCTAATCTCGATGTTGCGGCTAAACTCGCCAAGAAGGCGGCGGTGCTAAGACCAGTTGGTTCTAGGAATAATAATCCTGATATTGCTAAGATTGAGGATGCATTACTAAATGCCATTAATAAGTTGGGCATTGGTGCTCATGGAACTGGCGGTAAAGTAACGGCACTCGATGTCCATATTGAGTACGCCTATAGACACCCAGCAACCTTCGCGATAGGCATAGTTTTCTCCTGCTGGGCAACCAGGAGGGCTAGAGCAATCGTTTACCCTGATGGTAAGTATGAAATTAAACCACTATAACAAGGAATCCAATTATAGCATGACGTCTCGTTAAATAATATTTCTTAACCTCATGGTTTTTCCTAATTAAATCCATGAAATTTACAAAGTGGAATAAACTTTAAGATTAAACTCATTAATAATCGCTTTGAGCTTTTATGAGTTATGGCTTATTTAGGCTTATTGAGTTATTTATCGCAGCATTGATTATATCATTTATAACATCCCAGGGAGGAATATCCGGCGCCTACTTATTACTGCCAATACAATCATATATCCTTAATACCGTAAACCCAGTAATAAGTAGTACAAACTTATTGTATAATCTAATCTCAATACCATTAAGCATTCATGCGTATATTCGTGAAAGAAGAATCGCAATGCCATTTGCGTTAATCCTAATCATGGGAGCGTCAGCAGGGACCGTGGTAGGGACATGGTTAAGAGAACATTACTTAACCGATGGTTATGCATTTTCCTGTTTCATGGGTTTCGTATTATTTTCATTAGCCGCGGAGCTTATCTTAAACTCCTTGTTTGTAAGGCAGATCCATACTTATGAATCAGTAATACGGTGTAGTCGTGATGGATCATCGCTGGTCATTATAACGAATAAGGGCAATGCCTATAGGGTCAACACTGCATTACTGGTGATTATTACGGTATTGGTAGGCATCGTAAGCGGTGCCTATGGTATAGGTGGTGCGTCAATACTATCACCAATATTAATAGGTCCCATGGGATTACCGACCTACATAATCTCGGGACCAACATTGGTGGTAACACTAGTCGTATCCCTTATCGGAATACTATCATATACATACCTTGGTTACCCGCCCGATATTATTAATGGGTTATCCATAGGTCTTGGAGGAATGATTGGTATTTACCTAGGTACAATTACCCAGAGAAGGCTTTCGGAGCGCTTTATCAAGCTCATAGTGGCTGCGGTCACGATAATCATGAGCCTCTGCTCCATGTTGTATGTGTCAAGAATTTGAAAACCGCCGCATACTACTTTAAATTAAGGCTGATTACGAGTGACATAATGCGTGCTGTAGTCTTTGATAGACCAGGCATGGAAAATGTGCGTATAATGGATGTTGAGGCGCCAAGGCCTGGACCGAACGAGGTGCTAGTACGTGTTAAATATGCAGGTGTTAATCCAGTGGATTACTTCACGATCAATAGGGGCGGTAAACCAATGCCACACATACCAGGTGCGGAGTTTGCCGGTGTGATTGAGGAGGTTGGTTCCAACGTTAGGGGCGTCAGTGTTGGTGATGAGATCGTGATTTACAACAGGCTATTTGATGGCAGTTGCAGGTATTGCTTAATCGGGCATGAAGAATTATGCGTGAATGGTGGTTTAATAGGCGTTGTGACTAATGGCGGGTTTGCGGAGTACGTGGTTGTGCCTGCAACTAACGTGATAAGAATACCAAAGAGCGTCAGTCTCGAGGAGGCGGCGACACTACCCGTTGGCGCATTAACCGCCTGGCACATGGTCTTTGACAGGGCTGGCGTAAAGTCGGGAGAGTTGGGCGTTGTTTTTGGAGCTACGGGTAACGTGGGTAGTTATGCCGTTCAATTCACAAAACTAGCCGGCGCCACCGTAGTCGCGGTAAGCCGTAAGGCAAGCAAGGTCAGGGACGCATTAATGGGGCTAGGCGCTGATTACGTAGTGACGCCAGAGGAGGCTCAAGTACTGGTGAATGAGTTAAGCAATGGGCTTGGCGCTGACTTGGTAGTTGATGCCGTTGGTCAAGCAACCTGGAACCTAAGCTTCCAATTAGTTGCGCGCTATGGTAGGTGGGTAACCGCAGGCGCACTGACTGGCGGAGATGCCACGCTTAGCTTACCGTCACTTTACTCAAGGGAGATTGCCGTAATAGGCTCAACAGGCGGCACCAGGGCTGAGCTCATTAAGCTACTTGACTTACTCAGTAAACGTAGGATCAAGGCACCAATCTACTCAAAAATGAGCCTTGACAGGGTTAAGGAGGCATTTGATGCCATGTTCAGGTCAGAGGATAGAGTGGGTAAGGTGTTACTCACGCCATAGTAGGCTTTAGGTAATGTTGTTTTATAATAAAGTAAAAAATCTAACGAGAATAATAGTATTTCTTCTTTGTTAATGATCGCGTTAATCAATATAAATTTTATTGGCATACTCCATCTTAAATTATAAGTACTACACCTAGGCTTACTAAGTTCTTTAAGCGCCATGCTATAATTCTTTGATTATGGTTCTTAATCTTTTAACTAGTTCCAGGGCTGACCACCTATGTACTTCTAACTCCTCCCTACTCATGAAGTTGTGGTAGAAGTTAGCGTATAGTCTCTCGACCATGCTGAAGTTTGTTAGGATTGATTTACCATTAGTTTCCTTATAAGTAAACACTTAAAAACCGCGTTTGCAGCAAGCCACTGATGGTTGACGTTAAGAAATTGGCTGCCGAGGTGCTTGGTGTTGGTGAGTCACGGGTTAGGATTAGCCCTGAGGCTATTGATAGGCTTGGTGAGGTTACTACGAAGGCTGATATTAGGGCTTTGATTAAGGAGGGGTTGATATATGCTGAGTATGCCAGGGGCGTTAGTAGGGGTAGGTGGCGTGAGTTGCATGAGAAGAGGAGGAAGGGTAGGAGGAGAAATGTTGGTAGGAGGAGGGGTAGTAAGTACGCGAGGCTTGATCCTAAGGAGGCTTGGATTGGAAGAATTAGAGCTTTGAGGAGGTATTTGAATTCGCTTAAGAGGAGGGGATTAATTGATGTAAGGACTTGGAGAGAGCTTTACCTGCAGGTTAAGGGTGGTAGGTTTGATAGTGTGGCGTCGCTCAGGGCTTATTTAGTTAGCAATAACATCATCAAGCAGCAGTAAAAATGCTCATACCTCTATCCTAGAAATACTTATTAAGTAATTATCTTTTGGCTTTACGAGCATGGCAAGGACCGGTCGTTATAAGGTTAAGTTTAGGCGTAGGAGGATTGGTAAGACTAATTACTACAGGCGTAGGGAGATGATTAAGAGTGGTTTGCCTAGGCTTGTTGTTAGGAGGACCAATAGGTACATAATTGCCCAGGTTATTGTGCCTAAGGTTATGGGTGATGAAGTTATTGTAAGCGCCACATCTAAGGAATTACTTAATTTCGGTTGGAAAGGTGGTACAAAGAACACAGCGAGTGCTTACCTTGTGGGCTTAATAATCGGTTATAAGGCGCTACTGAAGGGTGTTAAGAAGGCAATACTTGATATAGGACTTCATAGGCCCACCAATGGTGCTCGTATCTTTGCTGTACTTAAGGGGGCACTTGATGCTGGGCTTGAAATACCACATGGTGAGGATGTACTTCCTGATGATGATAGAATAGAGGGTAAACACATTGCTGAATATGCCGAGAAGCTTAAGAACGAGAATGAGACATTATACAAAGTCCATTTCTCGCAATATCTTGCGAAGAGTTTAGAACCAACAGAACTGCCGAAGCATTTTGAGGAGATTAGGGATAAAATTAAGAACTATTATGTTAATTGGTTTAAGAAATTGAATATAGAATTACCACAAGAGACCGCTGAGGAATAATATAAGGATTAAGATAATGATCATAATTAATGATAACTACGAAAATACCATTCTCTAGGAAAATCTCTCCGTAAATTATTTATTCGCAGATTGTGCATGCAGTTAAGAATCTCGAGTAATCTTTAAATATAAATTTGTTATTGATTAATAATAACAAAGTGATTGATATGAATAAATCATCAAGAGGCCCTGGATTATCAGGGACTCATTATGTAATGTTTATGAGTTATTCCTTAACATTCTTGATATGGGGATTCGTGACTGCAAGCGGTGTAATGACCCTTTACTATTTCTCCAACCACATACCCAGATTTCTGGTACCTCTATCGGCAGCGCTCGGCCCTATATTCCTAATGATTGGTAATGTTTTCATGGGCAGATTAGCGGATATCGTTGGTAGGAGAGGTATATATGTATATACTATGGCACTATATACCATTGGATTAATTGGTATGGGTTCATCAATACTTTTAATGAATATTATATCTGTATCAAAGGCATTCATATTATTCATAATATCATACATACTGGCAGAGATTGGCGTTGGTGGTGAAGAACCTCCTGCGCTGGCTGCTACCACTGAGTTAATACCGCCTAATTATAGGGGTGCCATGCTCGTCTTAATAACGAATTTCGACAATATTGGTGCAACGATAGCATCGGCAATTTTATTATTGGCCTTGATGAGGGGTACGCAATTATCAGCTACCTGGACCATGATCAGCGCGGCTATTGTTGTTTTAATTGTGGCGATAATAACTAGGTTATTAACCCCTGAATCTGTGAGGTGGTTAGTTACTAAGGGTAAGGTTCATGAAGCTGAACGAATAGCTAAGGAGTATGGATTATCCTATGCCCTTACGGAAAGTCCTGGTCAACTCATTAAGTTTCCATCATTATGGTTTAGGACCTTAGTGCTTTCACTCCTTGGCGTGTCCCAATTGGTCACGTATGGATTAATGGCATATTACATAGTGTACTTGCCGTCATTACCCTTCTCAGGCGATGAAACCCTAGCAACTCAAGTATTACTATGGGCTAATCTAGGTGCATCCATGGCAGGTCTAATTGGGTTTATTGTTGATAGGTTAAGCAGGAAAACATTCACATTATTCTCATACTTAGGCGGATTACTAACTATGATCCCTATATTCATAATATATGGCCTAATGACCAATAGCCATCTAGGCTCGTCATTAACCATATTCTATACACTATTATTTCTGAACATGGTATTTAGTGAATTTGGATGGGCCGTTAGAACACTTCTTGAGCCCGAACTATACCCAACAAAGAACAGAGCAACTTGGGTTGGTATGGTTAGGCTCATTGCATGGACGATATACGTATTACTCATCTATTACCTACTTGCCTCAACCAACGCCTTCACATATTTACTATCTAACTTAATACTTTACGTCATAGGCTTCTCCGCTGCGCTGGCGTGGTTTATACACGGAACTGAAACTAGAGGATTACCAATAAATGTCCTTGATAAAGCCGCAGATAAGAGTAACTAAGGAACTATTATTTATGAATTGAATTATGATCATTTATATGATTCGTGAAAATAATTAAATTAATAAATGTATTAGTTGTGAAAAATATACTAAAACATTAACGCACTTTCTGAGAAATTAATTTAGAAAGGTTTTTAATTACTAAGTGCGGTGAAAGTTTTGCTCTCATCAATAACTCAACTCCTTGGTGATTTCTATGACCAAGCGCTACCTAGTACTGGCGATACTTGCCTCGGCCTTATGGGGAATATCATATCCAATTACTTACGTAGCCCTTAGATTCTTTGGTGCTGATGAATTAATAGCAACGAGCTATCTATTCTCCATTTTATTATTAACGGCATTATTGTATTATAATTATGACACTGAGTCAATAATTAAGGGCTTATTATTGTCACCAATAAATTACATAATTACGTATTTATATGTGGAGTTATCGAATAATGTTGGTGGCTTAACGGCTCTTGTAAGCTCAAGTTATATAATACCGTTGATAATCATTAATTACATAAATAACGAGGAAATCAACATTAGGCATGTAATATCTGCAATCACACTGCTTAGTGCATTATACTTATTATTTCAGGGCTATGGTGATCCTATATACATAGCATTACTACTCATGGTTATGAATCTTATTTACACAATAGTTTTGGCTAAGATTAATAATATTGATATAATAAATTTCGTATTTGGACAATCATTGGGTACGTTAGTAATAGCATACTTAACAATGCGAAAGTTCATTATGTTATCACTTATTTTTGAATTGAATTACTTCTATTATCCGTTGTTACTTGCCCTAATCGGTAATGTAATACCCTATACACTATATGCGGTGGCGATTAGGCACGTAGGACCTGTTGAAGTATCATTAACATCCTCAGTTGAAACTATAAGTTCATTAATAACCTCAATACCAATGCAACAACTACCGGCTAATCCAGTGGCTTGGACATTATTAATAATATCAATACTATCATTAAATATTGAGTTAAGAGAATTTGAAATGAAAGGAAGATCAATACTAATAAGCGACTATACGCCTAGCCATCAACCAATTAAGGAAGTTTCACTATGGAGTGGGAGATTCAAGGATAGTTTAGGGTTTGTTGGTTCATGTATAATAACGAAAATACCTCAAAAGAAAAAGGTGATATAGCTACGGCTCGAGCCTATATCTATCCCTTGGGTAGAGTACGACTTCTCGAATATTACTCCTCTTTAATAACACCATTAATAATCTATAAAGCCCCATACCCCATCCTGCATGTGGTGGCATGCCATAGTCGTAAATCATTAAGTGATTCTCGAAATTCTCCGGATTAAGACCTTTCTTCTTTAATGCATCCATTAATTGCTCCTTAATGTGAATTCTACTGCTTCCCGATGCTATTTCCAAACCATCTATTACTAGATCAAATGATTCACTTATCTTGGGATCCGAGTCAAGAGGCTTTGTATAGAAAGCCCTTAAGTCCGTTGGGAAGTGTATTATAAAGAATGGTTCTACGATCTCTTCGCTTAGGATCTCCATGCCATTTTTCGGCACATCATCACCCCAATTAATCCTTAAACCTCTCTTACTTAGTATATCCAACGCTTCATCGTATGTAATCTTCCTAAATGGTCTCTTTGGGACCTTAACCTCTATTCCATATTTAGCTAGCTCATTACCATATAACCTACTGACTCTATCATAAACATTAACAATTACATCCTCGAGAATCTCCATAACATCCATATAATCGGCAAAGGCCTCCTCAATGTCTACGGATACGAACTCATTAAGATGATAATTAGTATTATGCTTTTCAGCCCTATATGCAGGTGCTATCTCAAATATCCTCTCAAGGCTCGCTGTCAATTCCTCCTTATAAAGCTGCGGACTCTGGGCTAAATAGGCAATCCTCTCAAAATACTGTACAGTGAATAATTCAGCGCCTCCCTCAGTGCTTGTTACGATTATTTTCGGCGTAAACACCTCTATGAAATCACGGCCATACAGCGTCTCTCGAATGGCACGAACAGTTTCACTTTCTACCCTAAATATTAACAAATTAAATGGCCTCTTAAGATCTATTGACCTGAACTTTAATCGAGTATCTAGATCAGTCTCCACGGAACCCCATATATCTATGGGCAAGGCTTTCGACTTAGCAATAACCTGTATTTCACTTGGAAAAACCTCAATACCAGCCTTAACTATCTTACTCGCTCTAACAACGCCCTTAACCGCTATAGCATCCTCCCTATTTAATGATGGTATCATTGACCAAACACTATCTGGAGCAACACCCCTCTTTATTGTTAATTGAATAAAGCCCTCCCTATCCCTAATTAATATGAATTTTATATTACCGAGATCTCTAATGTCCCAAACCCAACCAGTCAGTATGACCTCCTTACCATCCAGTTCAGGCGTTAAGTCTTTAGTCCAGTGAGTTTTTCTTAAAGGACCCACGATCCACTTACAGATTTGGGGATTTAAAAATTATGATCACTTAGTAATCTCAACCCTTATATTTGTACCACTAATCTGACTAAGAACCTTAGCCAACTCACTCGGTCTAAATGGCAATCTCCTAAGCTCGTTCTTAGTTATCCTGACAACAGTTTCTGTGGTGCCATCAGGCAGCCAGGACGTTGATACAGTGAGTATTCGGGCGGGCGATGCCAATTGCGTAGCTAATTCATTCACATTAACACCCTTCTCAACAACCTTAACTCTCTTATTCAATGTCCTCTCAATATCATGTTCAATCTGCTGCACTATAGACCGAGGAAGCGTCTTTACACCCTTAAGTACTACAATTACCAAATCACCAACTTCATAGGACTTAACATACTCAACATTCTTCAAAATCTCATCCATCTTGCCGGTGGCTATGTTTAGCAATGCATCGCTGACATCAACATCAAGCATAGAATATTCCCCACTATCAAGCAAAGATTGGCACTTCTGGCAGAACACCCTAGTCTTAACGCAGAATGTACAAAACGGTATTTTCATTCGACACTCATAAAAATACCTGGCTTAATAAACCTTATGCCTTAAGATAATATGAATAGTTAATCTTCCAAAGGAGAACGCGACAAAACCTTATTATCTGGGATTGCTGCATTAAGGATTGTGTGAATGATGCAATAATAGCCTTAAATCTCAGGAAGAAATTCGTTAGTTATGAGCGTATTGGCTTCATAAGAAGGAGAAAAATCATAGTTGAAGCGCTGAAGGGCGTGTCCTTCAATGTTAAGTGGGGTGAGGTATATGGGTTACTGGGGCCAAATGGAGCGGGTAAGACAACAACAGTCAAGATACTGGCCACCCTATTAATTCCTGATGATGGTTATGCCATGATTAATGGGCATGATGTAGTTAAGGAAGCAAACATTGTTAGGAGCATTATAGGCTTGATTCTTTACCCAGACAAGGGCTTTTACTCAAGACTTAGTGGGTATGAAAACCTCGTCTACTTTGGTAAGCTCTATGGGTTAAGTAAATCCATGGTCGAGACAAGGGCTAGGGAGTTAATGAGACTCGTTGGCCTTGAGAACGCAATGAATAGGCCCTATGAGGAGTACTCACTTGGTATGAGGGCTAGATTGGCCATAGCTAGGGCGTTAATTCATGATCCGCCTGTGTTATTTCTCGATGAGCCAACCATTGGTTTAGACCCAATCTCTGCGAGGGAGGTAAGGGAATTAGTAAGGAAACTAAGAAACGAGGGCAAGGCGATACTCTTCACAAGCCATAACCTTTGGGAGGTGGAGGAGATTTGCGATAGAGTTGGTATAATAAATAATGGGAAAATGATTATTGAAGGATCACCAAGGGATATCAAGGATATGCTTGGATTAAAATACACAATTGAGATCGAGACTCAGATTAATGGACGTGTAGAAATCATACGTGAAGAAACTACGAATCCTATTGATACACTTCGTAAAATAATAAATGAGGCTGAATCAAGGGGCTTAAGAATAGGTAAGGTAAGGATTAATGAACCATCGTTAGAGGAAGCTTTTGTCAGGGTGGTTGAGAATGAAGGTAAGTAGACTAAGTATACTCTATGCAGTAATGATAAATGAGCTGAAGATAATAAGTAGGGAGCCGGGTGGCTTAGCGTTGCTAATAATACTTCCATACTTTGTTGCTGGTGGTATGGCCTTCATAGCCTCGTTTTTCGTGAAGATAACCAGTGGTGTTTTCCTTAGGCAATTTATTGGGTTCGAGGTACTAATGCTATCAATGATAATGATGCAAACAGGGGCTCGATTTCTATGGGAGGAAAAGAGGGGTGGACGGCTTGAGTTTTTGCTTGCAACGCCAACAAGTATGTACATAGTGTTATTTGGTACGTCTATGGTAATGATAATAATGAACATAGGTGCCTTCACAATAGCTTCCTTGCCATTGTTCTATGCAGAGTATGGATTGGTCGGAACCATAAAATTAGCATTGGCGCTGCTCTTATTATTCATTGGGTTATTGCCTCTTTACGGGCTTGGCTTATTAATAGCGGGGCTTGTTATGAAATTGAATGACGCCGATACAGTAATGAACATCTTAACACCAATATTAACAATACTCTCTGGAACTACGTATCCAATATATGTATTGCCATGGTGGATCAAGGAACTTATCTACGTATTACCTATGTATATTACTTTCTACTCTATGTACCTGGAGAGTGCTAGTCATGAAAGTATCACCTTTATTGTATATTTAATAATTGCGACAATAATTTACCTATTACTCGGTGTGACTTCGTATGCCAAGCTTGAAAGAAGCTTTAGGAGCAGGGGTATTTAGGGAACTAGGTGTTGAGGTATGGAGAGGCTTACGTCTGTTGTTCTCTAAGCCATCATCGATAATGATAAATATTGTAACGGCACCATTATGGCTCGCATTCTTCATACTAACCCTCAGGGGGTTTGGAGTGCTTACCTTAGGCATGCAGATTCTTCAATTATTTTTATGGGCGGCATATGCCTTCGCCTTATACTCAAGTTGGTTATGGGGGTTTGGTAATGGAATAATTGAGGAAGGTTATGAAGGGATCCTTGAAAACGTCATGTCCACTGTAAACAACATACTAATTCACGTAATTGGTTGGGGTATTGCATACTCCATATATACATTGCTTGATCTTGTTGCACTCGTGGTTAGCTTCTACATAATATTTGGTTTAATAATTAGTATTAGGGATCCCATACTCCTCATTATATCCATAGTGCTTGCATCTTTACAATTACTCTTTATATCAACCATATATGCAATGCTCGTGATTAAGCTTAGGTCTAATTGGGTTATTACAGACATAATGCAATTCCTAATGCCCGCATTGGGTGGATTAATACCGAGTGAGACGAGTAGGTACGTAACGATGATAAACGAATATTCACCAATAGCTTACCCATTCATACTAATGCGTGAGTCAGCCCTGGGATACTTGGAGTTACCCATACCAATTATTTACCAGATAATTTACTCAATAATCACAGTGACATCTCTATTCATCATAACGGCGATACTCGTAAGGATATTCGATAGGCGTTTAAGGGAGGAGGGTAAGTTAGGTCTTACGTGACCTAGCCCTACTTACTCTGTATACCATCACTATTATCAGTATTATTATTGATAGGAATGCTGCATAAATTATGAATTCATACTTAAGTATGGTGCTTACGAGACTTATCTTACTAATATCACCATTCATTATGGCCTGCACTAATAGGTATCTCGATAATTGAGCCAGTGGGTCGTATTGCCTTGATGATTCTTGATACTCATTAACGATCTTGTTAATTAAGCCCCAATTACCGCTTGTTATTGCGTTACCTATTGTTGAGTTTAGGAATGGTGGATTCCCCAATTCATTAAGTATCTCCTCAGCTTCAAAGTACGTTGGTGGCACAACAAAGACGTTGAGTAAGGACTCATTAGTAACACCAAGATAATTAATACTTAGTATTAGGGTGGTTGATCCTAGGTATTCTGGTGTGAATGTACTTGTTCCATTAATGAGCACCGTAGCTGGCACTTTCGAGTTATTTAGGAAGGTGGCGTATGCCGTTACCGTTTCATTCAGTATTAGTGGTATTCCCTCGTAATAACCAATAATGTTGCCAAGCCACATGTTTAAGTAATCCCAGTAACTAATGGCTTCACTGGTTAATGTATATGATGATGCATTAATGTATAAGGCGCATTCATTATTAAACCCTAGACTTAGTGAGGTATTAGCCATAACCGTGGTTGTTTCATTCAAACAACCTTGAAGCGTAAGGTTCACTGGCAATTCTATCGGAGGATCATCAATTATCGTTATGTTTATTAATTCGGCACGACCAATAATCACTAAAGGTTTCACCTGTACACTTAATCCATTTATCTCCACACTTGCTGCTGTGATGTTGCTCGAAGACCATATACCGAGTTTAACGTTTATTGTGAATATACTTGGTATTGCGGGTTTAACGATTATACTTATTAACGTTGATTCGCCTGGTGGTAAATTAACCGTCATTGATGAGTATAAAGAACCATTTAAGTAAGTGTTTAGTAGCCCTCGGTAAGTAAGTGTTGGTGGCATTGTTACATTTACGACTACATTAAGTGTTTGCGGATAAATGATTATTGCTGGTGATTCAAGACTTATTGTTGGTGTTGGTCTTGAAATTGTTATGTTACCGAAACCAGTATTTATGGTTAATACAGTATAATTCATAGGTAAGGTATACATTACCTGTAATGTTGAGTTGCTTATCTCATGGCCAAGGACCACATACTTATATGGACCATATACACTTAGATTTGCAAACACATATTCATTAGTACCCGTTATATTCCATAAGTAATTAATCACGTTTATTAATGGATACACTATACTAATCCCTGTATTAATTGTAGTATTCGTGATGGAAAGTACGATATAGTACTTTGTATAAGTCATGTTTAATAAACCCCATGTAATGCTCTCGCTATTACATGGCACCAGTACGCTGCCTACATACGTATTATTCACATAAAGTGCACCCTTATAAAATACTGGATAATTAGGGCAGGACTTCGGTGTCATTAATTCAATTGTCGCATTTATTAAGGCCCAGCGTGGCGCTAACACCGTAATCCTTGGTAATAACTTTATCGTTGGGCTTGTTATATTTACTTTAATCACAGTTATTGTGTATGTACTATAATTAACGTAGACTAAACCAGCGAGACCTCTCATCATTGACTGTAATACCCCTATATTATTAACGTAGGTATTAATCACTGTATAGTTATCATTTAAGTAATACGTAGCGTTAGTGATACCTACCTGTACAGGCACTACACTATACCCAAGGGTTATTGCGGTGCTTGGACTGTTATATAGGTAAATGTCGCCTTGACTGCTTGATACCGTAGCGTTTGTGAAGAAGTAAACACTAACTGTTGACGTACCTGGGCCTAGCGTTAATGTTTCATTGGGTGGTTCAAAGTAAATCATTGGTTTATACGTGTTTGTTGGGCTTGGCGGTGATGTAATCATCACATTCGTGATTAACGTCATATTATTTGGATTGTTTACCGAAAATACTAGGTAACCAAGACTATTACTTGTTAAGTATAACGTGGATGATGTTATTAACGACATTGTTGGCTGCGTTAATGTAACGTAGGCAAGTGCTGTTGAGTTTTCATACGTCACATTAATCGCGTAGGTGCCCCAGGTAATTCCCGTAAATGCTATACTTACATAACCATTATTTGCACTTACTGATGTGCCATTAACGTATATTGTGCCTGTGATCGGCGTCGTTCCATACGTGACGTATAACTCCAGCGTTAGTGATTGCTTCATTACGTTGTACGTGCCATTGACTATCCTAGCCATTACGCCTGGGGTATAACCAATCGTTAATGTGGCGGTTTCACTGTTGGTTGTTGGATTGACCACGGCCATGTATAGTGTCGTGTTTGTTATCGAGAATGCGGAATTGAGTTCAATGTTACTAACAACTGAACCACCACTTACCGTGATTTCTATGGTGCCTGTGGCAGGTAGCTGAACCTCGTAATACTGGGCACCGAGACCTTGGAGACTAACGCTAAATGAGTAAGTACTGCCACTCATACTTATTGTTTGGAAGCTTGGGTAGTAGGTTGAACCGCATAAGTCCTGCCCATGAACTATTGAGGTTAAGTATTGAACATAGTAATTATCTAGCCATGAATTAACAACACTATTACTACTGAACACTTTTTGCTCAATCGTAGCCTGTCCAATACCGTTCACGATTAGCCAGTATATGAAGGCTGAGTAATAGTACATGTTTATTATTGGCTTCCCTGAGTAGTCATATGGGTCATACTCATACTGATTATATTGGAAGTAGTCCTGGGCCAACGGGCATTGATTCGTGTAGTAGCTCGCCGTGCCCTCAGCATCAGCCTCTATGTACCACGGGTAATTCTGGGGTATTGTTATGTATTGTATGTATGCCCATTGAGACACATGGACAAGCTCATGATAAGCCGTATGCTCAAGCCATTGACTCGATAAGCCAGCACTTATATTTATATATTCTATACAAGTGCTAGTTATTTGCCCGGTACTTGTATAGGTGTACTTCCACTCAGTTATGCCTGCCTCTGACCCTGAGAGAAAAGGTACTACGTACACTATGTATTGGCTTCCATTACATGGTGGCGCCATTTTCATGCCCAAATTGGTATATAGTGAGTATGCCTGCTCGAGGTAGTTATCTAGGGCTTGGTCATATGATGAACCTGCATTTGCTAAGTCATAAACTAGGAAGTGCGTACTATCCACGGAAGGCGTTAATGCCCTAGCACTAATTGACATGAGAATCAAGGCAATTAACGCAATAAGTAAGAACCTTCCACTTAATGAAACCATGAAACCATTCTTGCGGCTCACATTCATATTTAATAATTACCTTTATATTAAAGTTATTAAAAACTTTCAATTTTGTAATAAAAATAATACTTTTTAAATCGCAGTATAATCACCGAAATTAGTGCATGATGTGAGAGGCAGTATCATGAGAATTACGGATGCATTAAGGAATTCATTCAATGACGTACTGATAACAGGCTCTTACTTAATAAATAAGGTATTTAGTATTAAAACAAGTCCTGAGAGCACGATTAATGAAGCCGAGGCTCTCTCAGGCATGTTTAGAGATGTAGCAGTGTTAATTGATGATATTGGCTTCCTAAACTCCCTAGGCTCCCTAGGTGTTGCTAAGGTTAGGGGCTCGCTTACAGTATTCGTTTATGACATTCATGACGTGAGACCATTCTGTAATTTAATGAACTTGCCATGTCTAGAGCCCTGGGATCAAGAGAGCCTAAGTAAGGCTATTAAGGAGAGCCGAGACTATAGTGAAGCTTTTGAATTGCCGTATGTTGTGAGACTAGGGCCTTGGTTAAGTATAGGTGAGAGTGTTAGTGGCATTGGTGTTAGGCATAGAGAACCTACGTTCAATAAGAATTGGGGTGAGACTATGCGTTGGGGTCTTAATCGATTATTGGATGGTGTCCGTAGAGACATGCCTGAGGAGGTTAGGGTTAGGTCCCGTGATAACATTACTATCATTAATAAAGGCGATGGTGTACTTGTTTCGGGTTCTGCATGGCCGTTCATTAAGGACCATATTGATAGAGTCAGTAATTACTCAATAGTACTGTCATTATACGTAAATCCACTGCCTAAGAATTCAATTAATGCTAAGTATGTGGTTGATCCTGGTGATTACCTAGTGAGAGAATTGAGCGTTAATAAGCTTATGAGCGAAGATATCGATAAGTGGTATAATGATTTAATCAATAATATAATCCGGCAATTCTTTTTTCGAGAACCAGGAGACCCATTAATGATCATTGAATGGCTCTTTTCAAAATATAGGAGGCAGGGTGAGGTACCGATCATTGCAATTGATCCAGCATATGCACATTTAATTGATATTGAGGGATTAACACCGAGCTATGACATGCTTCCCACATTCTTTGAACCAAGAAGTTTTGATCAAATAATCGATATCGTGATAAACCCATTAATGGCAGTTCTAGCATTTCTAAAGTCTGGGTATAACTATGGTAGGCTAATAGCTGTGGCTAATCCATGCACATTGATGAACCAGGAAAAAATTATACGGGAAATCATCGACATTAAGAATGAATACCTCATTATAATTCCGTTGATTAAGGATGAATGTAAGGACGCTATTAATGTTCTTTCCCAGATAGGCGTTAATTACAAGGTCATAAATTATGACCCAAGTACTCCCTTAGCCTCGTTATCAGGTCTTTTAAGCATAATTAATTCACGGGGTATAGTCATTGTAAATATCATAACTAATTCCATGGGTAAATACATGTTTAAGATTGATGATGAGTATTGCGATAACTGTGGTGATTGTTTACGAATTAAATGCCCTGCAATTCAATTAAGTAGGAAGCCAATAATTGATACTAAGATATGTATTGGCTGTGGCATTTGCCAGTTGGTATGTTCGAGAGGTGCTATAGTCAAGACTCCATGAAAAATATTAAATAACGTGTACTTGAATCTACGTAAAATATATATTATATATAGTAATTTTTTCACTATTCTTGATATATAGCAAGTGTACTCTCCCCACCTCATAAGTATTTAAACTCTTCATAATGATTGAAAAATGTATGATGAACATAAAGTCAATAATTAGAAGTATACGAGCATTTCCAATCCAGTTAAGGAAAGATACGATTACTAGCAGTTACTCGGAAAATATTGAGATTAATGCAGCCCAGTATGGTCGAAACACTGAGCATTTAATGATAATACCAACGCCATATGCATTACCAATAATAATGCCCATATACGTAAATGAGAGAGTTGCTAGAGAATTAATTAAGGATCGTTATTACATACTACCGTAACAAAATCATAATGCAAGTCTTTTAAAGCCTGTTACACATTGCTTTCTTGTGATGAGACGACGGTCTCTTGAACTGTGATGATGGGTAAGTAACTGAATTTCCTGCGTTCATAACCTTTAAAAGAAGTCACGTTTATATCCATGAATGAGAAGGGATCATTGTTGCGCAATATAAGAAATAACATTAGGTATTACGTAACAGGTAACGTGGGAATTCTATTACTTACTTGGTTCCTTTATGCAATTGGTAATGCATTAACAATACCTTATTTTTCAATTTACTTAAAGATGCTTGGTGCTAATGCCATAGATATTGGATTAACATATTCCATTTCAATAATTGCTCAGTTAATCACTGTGATACCAGGTGGGTACTTAACGGATACATTGGGCCGCAGATTATCAATAATAATAGGGACCTGGTTAATAACCATAACTTCGTTCCTAATGGTTATTGCACCCAATTGGCAACTGCTCGCAGTCTTTTATGCCATAAACATGGCCGCTGCGTTTTATCAACCCGCACTACTTGCAATCTTGATAGATTCATTACCACGGGATAGGTACGCCAGCGGAATCTTAATCACATCAATACTACCTCAAATACCCTGGTTAGTATTACCACCAATTGGCGGCTTTCTAATCAATAAATATGGATTGCTTGGTATTAGATTTGCGTATTTAATCTCATCAATAATATCGACAACCGTAGCAGTAATTAGGCAATTAGCCATTAAAGAAACCTTAAACAATAAATTAAGCAAAGCATCCCTTAGGGAGTTCCTGCATTCCTATTATCTTTTAAGGAATATTATTAATTTACCTAGTGACTTGTTGATCACTTATATCTCAGCCTTAATAATAGCAATTGCGGTGATGCCCGTTAATACATTACTATCTATATACGTTGTTTATAAACTAGGACTAAGTACGGTTTATTGGGGTTACTTAGTATCGATTTCATACGCAGCATACATAATAATAGGCATTTTCTTAATGTTTTATGTCGATAAGTATAGAAATAAGTTGCTTATTTCAGGGATTATAATAAATACGGTGGGTAGCGCAATAGGATTACTTGAAAATGCATACTCAACCATAGGATACCTACTCCTACTTCAGATCGGTACTCAGTTAGCCATGACAGCAATACAGAGCAAGTTGGGTAGCAGTATTAGTATTGATAGGAGGGGTTACGGAATGAGCATTTTAATAGTGTTTCAATTGGTTGGACAAACAATCGGTAGTTATGTAACAGGTGAATTGTATAAAGTAAGTACAGGGTCCATATTCTTAATACCGCTTATTCTCTCACTTAGTTTGATAATGATGATTAGCCTGTATAGGATGAAACTTAATAGGTAGTGATTGTATTACGATTTTAATGAATCATTAGTATTTAATTATAGATTTAACGAAAAAATTATTTTCCCAGTAATTATCATTATTCTACATGATTACCATCAGAGCACCAGGTAAGGTAATATTGTATGGAGAACATGCGGTTGTTTATGGCGAGCCAGCCCTGGCAATGGCTATAAATAAGTACTTATACGTAACTGCAAGGGCTAGAGATGATAATAAGATAAACATAAATGCAAGGGATCTAAGATTGGCAGGTATTTCAGTAACAATTAGTGAGGGTGGCGACGTTGTTGCTAAGACAGATTATGGGGCTGTTATTTCCGCATTAAGTTATGTTAAGAGAGCCATTGAATTAGCCATGGAGTACTTAGATAAGAAAGTGGGTATTGACTTAGAAATACGGTCAGAAATGCCCGTAGGCGCTGGTTTAGGCACATCAGCTGCTGTGGCTGTTGCAACAATATTGGCATACGCTAAAGAACTAGGTTATGATATTGATAAACGTGAATTATCGCGATTGGCTTGGCAAGTCGAAAAAGATGTCCAGGGTTCCGCAAGCCCCACAGACACCACCATGGCCACCTTTGGCGGAATCATGTACATAAAACCCGAGGGTAATAATACGGTGATGGAGCCCGTAAAACCTGGGGCTAATGTTCCATTAATTATTGGTTATGTACCAAGAATTAGTACTACCAAGGATTTGGTTGCTATGGTTAGGAGAAAGTATGAGATTATGAGAAACATTATTGAGCCTATAATAAAATCGATAGGCTTAATCACCAAGAAGGGCAGGGAAGCCCTGGAGATGGGTGATCTAGAATTAATGGGCACTTTAATGAATATTAATCACGGGTTATTAGATGCCCTGGGTGTATCGACTAGGCAATTGAACGATATGGTCTACGCAGCGAGACATGCAGGAGCCCTTGGCTCTAAATTAACTGGTGCAGGTGGTGGTGGATGCATGATTGCCTTATCTGATAGGATCGAGGTTGAGAAGGCTATAGAGCTTACCGGCGGCTCCGTGTTAAGGGCTGGTTTAGATACTAATGGCGCCACGATTATTAGTAATGATTAATCACACGTCTCAAGAGCAAAAGTGTTTATTAAGGGTACTTAGTATCGATTACTTAGCGATAAGTGGAATGCAGGTAAGCACTATTTACATACCTGATACATCAGTGTTTTTGGATGGTAGTTTAAAGGAGGCAATATTAAGGGGCAATATTAGGGGTAGGTTACTAATACATACCGAAGTCATTAGAAGGTTTGAGAATGAAGCTAGAGCTGGAGGTGCATTGGGATGGTTAGGTATTAGGGAATTGAATTATATAATGGATTCAATAAATAAACTTGGCCTTGAGGATGTAAGGGTAGAGTATGTATCAATATTCCCTAAGTCGATTTCAAGGCCGGATCAGCATTCTGTTGATGAAATCGTTAGAGAATTAGCTAGAGAATTAGGTGCAATTTTAGTAACTAGTGATGAGATGAACTTTGAGATCTCGCGAGCAATGGGCATTGAGACGTTGTTCATAGGTCAGCATAAGGATAGACTAGAGATAGAGAGGTTCTTCGATAATGATACTATGTCTGTGCATCTAAAGGAGGGTTCAATACCCTATGCCAAGAAGGGTAGGCCGGGAAATTGGCAATTAGTGCCTCTTGGTAATGAACCACTCGGTAGGGAGTACCTTGAGAGAGTAGTTAGGGAGTTGATATCAGCATCGTTAATGGCCGATAGTAATACTAGGGTTGAGATTAGGAGGGAGAATTCATTAATAATACAACATGGTGAGTATAGGATTGTCATTGCGCTACCCCCTGTATCTGACGGCATTGAGATAACTGCCGTAAAACCATTAATTAAGAGAAAACTTGAGGAATACGCACTTCATCCAAGGGTTCTTGACAGGTTGAGCAAACAAGCCGAGGGAATATTAATAGCCGGTCCACCTGGCGCAGGTAAGACAACCTTCGCTCAAGCATTAGCTGAGTATTACATGAGCCTTGGTAAGGTAGTTAAGACAGTTGAATCCCCAAGAGACATGATACTGCCTAATGAGATAACGCAAATATCAAAAACCTATGCCTCATCTGAGGAAGTTCATGATTTATTATTACTATCTAGGCCTGATTTCACAATATTTGATGAAATGAGGGATACGGCTGACTTTCAATTATACATAGACCTTAGACTCGCCGGTGTCGGTATGGTTGGTGTTGTACATGCAACAAGTCCCATTGATGCCATACAGAGGTTCATAGGTAGGACTGAGCTTGGCATGCTTCCATCGATAATAGACACGGTATTGTTTATGAAGGATGGTGAGGTTCAGAAGGTCTATAGCCTTGAACTCACCGTTAAGGTTCCTGAGGGTATGAGCGAGGAAGATTTAGCAAGACCTGTGGTTATTGTTAAGGACTTCATAAATGATGTTGTCGAGTATGAGATCTATGTATTTGGTGAGGAGATTTTTGTAACACCAATTACTAAGTCACGTAGAGTAGGCCAGGCAGTTGGTGATAAGAGATTGATTAGTAGAATTGTTAGGGTTTTGAGGAAGTACGTACCTCCTGAGGAAATATCAATAATTAAGGGCGATGATGGTTCAGTGATTATCCAAGTTCCCGATGCATACATAGGCGCTGTTATTTCTAAGGGTCTACCTAAGCTTGAGAATATTAGGAGAAAGTTCAATGTTCAACTTAAGGTAAGACCAAAAGAACAGTAATGAAACGCAACATATATAAGCACTTTTATAACTATTGACAGGTAATATGAATTCAATAAGGAAGTCAGTGACCACTGAATCGGATGCTTATTCGAATTATAATAATTATAATTACTATGGAAATTATCAAACAGGTAATTACTATAATGATACAATGACCTATTACCAATATCCATACAATACGCAGACAATGCAGTATCCACAGGATCAATATCCATATTACTACTATTATTATGAGGATAAGGCATTAACAGGTATTAATTATTTAGATGCGTATATACTTGGTGGCGGGCTTAAAAGGGGCGAGGTTTATCTAATCGCTGGTGAGGCAGGTACAGGAAAAACAATATTCAGCCTGACATTCCTGAGGACGGGTGCTGATCTTGGTGAAGTTGGCATGTACGTAACGGTAGATGAACCATCAGAGGATGTTAAGAAGGGTGTTCGTGATGCCCTTGGTTGGGACCTTGACTCTTATGAAAGAGGAGGCAAGTTGATAGTGGCGGACTTCAGGACCTATTTTAGAATTTATGCACGTGATGAGAAGATAACCCTTGATCCGAGGGATTTGGCTAAGATGATTATCGAGCAGGTTAAGAAGTATGATGTTAAGAGACTCGTTATCGATCCAATAGCACCATTGATAATAATGAGCCATCAAGATGTCATTTGGATAAGGGAGTACCTTAGGGAACTCGTTTTCCAGCTTAAGAGGATGAAGGACGTGACCACAATAATGACGTCAGAGATACCTACTGGTGAGGAAAATAAGCTTAGTAGATTTGGCGTCGAGGAGTACTTAGCGAGTGGTGTAATAATGCTGTCTCTCAGAGAGATATCGATGGCTAACAGTGACTTTGGGTGTTTAGCGAGGATTATGTTCATTAGGAAGATGAGATGGATGCCCATTAGGCCAATAAAGTTAATATATGAAATAGGGCCTGGTGGTATTTACGTAATAGGCCCCTTAAATGATGAAAATACACTTAATTATTACAAGGGTTATTACTGCGGACAGCAATATTCACAGGGCTATTATTACTATCCACAGCAGCAATATTATACGTCCCAGTACTACGAGACGCAACAATACCCGCAATAAATTATTTATAGGGATTAAGAAGGGACTAAACTGCAGTGGCGCCAAATCCATTGGTTGAGGCATTCACGAACCTGGTTAATAGGATTAGGGGATTGAACTACATAGATGAAGCAACACTGAAGGAGATATTAAGGGAGATACAGAGGATATTATTGAGGGCTGACGTTAGTGCTGATGTCGTTTCCTCAATAACGAAAACCATTGAGGAAAGATTTAGACAAGAGAAGCCTCCACAAGGTATTACATCCAAGGAATTCTTACTATACCTTCTTTACCAAGAATTAGTTAAGGCCTTGGGTGGTGAGGAAGTACCGAGTGTTAACATTAGTAAGAGACCATATAAGTTAATGCTAATTGGCATTGAGGGTAGTGGTAAAACCACAACAGCGGCTAAACTCGCCAGGTTCTATATCAAGAGAAATCTGAAGGTTGGTCTCATTGAAACTGACACCTATAGACCTGGCGCGTACTACCAACTTAAGCAGTTAGCTGAGAAGGTTAATGCGTTGTTTTATGGAGAGGAGGATTCGAAGGATCCTATAGCCATACTTAGGCATGGTCTTGAGTACATGCAACGAAATAAGGTTGATTTAATAATAATTGATACTGCAGGTAGGCATAGGAATGAAGAGGAATTGCTGAAGGAGGCTAAGGCAATTTATGATGAGGCTAAGCCTGATGAGGTAATGCTCGTGATCGATGCAACAATTGGTAGGCAGGCTGCTGCTCAAACCGAGGCGTTCATGAAGTATGTGCCAATACATAGCGTATTTTTGACGAAGATGGATAGTACAGCAAAGGCTGGTGGTGCATTAACATCAGTAATAAGAAGTGGCGCGAGGATTAAGTTCATCGGTATCGGTGAGGATATTGATGAGGTAGAGATCTTCGATGCTAATAAATTCGTTTCAAGACTACTAGGCATGGGCGATCTTGAAGCATTGATTGAGAAGGTAAGGGCTATTGAGGAGGAGGATAAAATAATGGAGGAGATTGAGGAGGGTAAGATAAATCTACTAACCATTAAGAAGCAGATTGATTCCATAATGAAGCTAGGCCCTCTAAGTAAGATAATGGAGTTACTACCAGCAAGTATGCTACCAATGCAGTATAGGACCGTTATGCTTGATGAGGAGAAGGTAAGCAATGCCCAGGAGATGCTTAGGAGATGGAGACACATACTTGATTCAATGACTAAGGAGGAATTATTAAACCCAGAAATAATTAATGCCTCTAGAATACGTAGAATAGCCAAGGGCGCTGGTGTAACCTCCAAGGACGTTAAGGAATTACTGAATTATTACCAATTAATGAGGAAGATGGTTAACCAAATAAAGAAGTCACGTAGAAGACTAGGCAGATTAACCAGTGAGTAAGTTATAATTGAATTAATGGGATGTACAATTCCCTTTCAGTTAAGCCACCATGTTGTCCTCTGAAAGTTAATAACTCCTCATTATCAGGCCTATACAGGTAAATAAAGGCTGAACCGCTATTTGGTATGAAAATCACGTCACCAATCCTATCAGCAATATCACTTGAGACCTCACCAAATAAGCCCATACTCATTGCCTCATCCTTACTGAGAAAATGCCCATTTATATTATACTTATTAAGTAACGTTATTAATTCATTAGTATTTGATCCATCATTTAGCCTTAAGTAAATAGCCCTTGCATCGCCATAAGGTGGTGTATCTAACAACTTCATTAGGCCCTGTATATCATTAGCCTTAATATTGTTCTTAATTTCATCATGACCGTGATCTGCGGTTATTAAGACCGTGAAATTAACCATGTACTTCTTAGCCATTTTAATTACTGAATCAACCGTCTCCCTAATTACAGCACCACATTCCTCAGAGTTAGGGCCATACTTATGTGATGCAGAATCTACGGTAGTTATATAGATATGCACGAAACTCGTTTCGTATTCATTAAGGAATTTAGATGCGTTTATTATTGCGTCGTATGGTGTCACGTACTCCACAATTTCAGCACCAGTGTAGGTGATTCTTGATAAGCCACCAGATAAACCCTTAGGTACGTAAACCCTACTCCTTATACCCATATTACTCAATTCCTCAAATATTGTCGATTTCACTGGAAAGAACTTTTTCAAGTCATAACCCATCTTATGAAGACCATCCCTCTCACCAATTATTGGACCCATAGATAACGTGTTAATTATAGCACCAAGCTCCTTAACATATAAGTTAGGGCCTAAGACACCGTGTTGCCCTGGGCTTAGACCAGTGAATAATGTTGTTAATACCGTGGATGTTGTTGTGGGAAATACCGTGGTTATTCTATATAGCCTACTCACAGGTAATGAATCACCCATGGTGATTACTAAATCCTGGTAACTAAGCCCATCGATTAGTATTAGGACTACGTGGTTGTTAAGATCAAGGTCAAGCCTTAACTTAGGGCCTCTAGGCACCGCGCCGAAGTGTGACAATAACGTATTTGCCAAGTTTTGAATACTAAGACCTGCGTAATTAGGTACTGCAAACTCATCCATCAATCCTAATAATATAATTTATTTTTTAACAATTCCCATGAGATAATAGCTCAAATACTAACCTTGATCCTATACCTAGTCCTGCCCCTAACCACCGTTAATTCAAACGCCCTATTACCCTCAATGAATTTCCTGGCTAAATGTACCTTTAGCTGAATAATGCTTGATAATTCCTCGTCGTCTATTGCCGTAATTACATCACCCTGCCTAATACCAGCATCATCAGCCGGTGAGCCAGGTAAAACACCAACCACAAGCACGCCCTTTTCCGTGGGTATCCTGAAGTACTTCGCCATGGGCTTACTCAAATCAATACCATATATACCTAACCTAGGTCTAACAACCCTACCAAACCTTAGTATTTCATCGATAGTTAACTTAACCAGGTTTATAGGTACGGCAAATCCTATTCCCTGGGCACCGGCTATTATTGCGGTGTTCATACCGACAACCTCACCATCAAGATCAAGTAAAGGACCTCCAGAGTTTCCTGGATTAATTGCGGCATCCGTCTGTATTAAACCCTCAAGTACACCCACAGGAGTTCTTATGCTTCTACTAATTGCTGAGATTACGCCTAAGGTTACCGTGGGTTCTCCAAGCAAGCCAAGCGGATAGCCAATGGCAATCACCATTTGCCCTACCTTAAGCTTATCAGAATCACCAAGTTTAACGGACTTAATTGATTTAGCACCCTCAACCCTTATTAATGCCGCATCAAACTCGGGATCTCTACCTAATAATTCGCCCTCGTATTCATCACCCTCTGGTGTAACTATGATTAATTCCGCAGCGTCCTGCACGACATGATTTGCCGTGACCACATGCTTGTCATCAATGAAGAAGCCCGTACCAAGCCCCCTAACCGGTGCTGCGTTTAACCATTCATCAACCATTAACCTTGTCGTTATTATACTGACAACTGACGATTTCATCTCATTAACGATATCTATAATCCTCGATTCTATATCCTTACTCACAAGTACTTTGCGCCCTTAATATATTAAGTATTATGGTAATGAAAAATATGATTTATTTATCCCCTCTTTGAGGATGCTATGGGAAAATGCGTAAAATATGTGCATTATGCGGTAGGGAGACTGACACATTAATTGAGGGATTATGCCCAGACTGCTATAGAAGGACTCATCCATTGGCAAGTGTAAAGAGGGAGATTGTTGGTATCGTGAGATGCCCAAGTTGTGGTGCAATCCTTTATAAGGGAAGGTGGGTGAGGGATCCGAAGATTATTGAGAAACTGATACTAGAGTCCATAGAGTATCAAGGTAAGGTCACAAGCGTTTCTATTGAAAGCCTTGGATTAAGGCATGGATTAAACAATGCCACGGTTAAGATTAGGGGCTCTGTTCATGAACTTATTAATGACTATGATGAGTATGTACAGGTTAAGATTAGGTATAGTGAGGAATTATGTCCAAGGTGTAGAGATATGATTAATGAGAAGGAGAAGGCCATTATTCAGGTCAGGAGTGTAATCCCCATGGATGGACAATTAAAGAGGATAATTATTGATATTGTGAGGAAAGAAACTATTAAGGATGAAAGAAGTGGCTTCTTAAAGATTGAGGATGCGTGGGAAGGACTTGATATTAAGCTCTCAGATCAGGGTCTTGCAAGATCCATAGCCTATAAAATACATAAAACAATACCAAGCAGGGTAATTGAGAGCCAAAGTGTGGTTAGAGGTCGTGGAGATAAGGTAATCACGAAATTAAGCATTAGTGTGGTCTTGGTTCCTTTAAACCGTGGTTCAATAATCATGTACTCAAATAAGCCTTACTATGTTCTCGCCTACTCACAGAATACTATTAAGTTAATGGAATTAGCTAGTAAAGAGATCGTGAATATTAAATTAAATGATATTATTAAGAGCGAGATCTCGATACCGAACTATGAAACCAAGTGCATTGAGAACAAAAACTCAAAGAATTTAGAGATCACTATTGATAATGATAAGTACGTACTTAGTGGCATGTGTTAATTACAAAGGTTGGGTTTATAAAGACATGAAATTAATTATCGTAAATGCCCAAAGAGAATCAACAAGGAAGTAAGGTTCGCCTACCGGAGGAGGGTGAAATGCTTGCTAAGGTAATAGAACTTGTCGGTGATGATAGGGCAAAGGCCGTTTGCCAAGATGGTAAGATTAGACTCGTGAGAATACCAGGTAAGTATAGAAAGAAGATGTGGCTTCGAATTGGTGATTACATCCTGGTTGCACCATGGGACTTTGAACCGAATAGGGCCGACTTAATCTATAAGTATGAAAAGGGCGAGGTCAATGAGTTAAGACAAAGTGGTTATGCCGATATTTTAAACCAATTAGACGAACTAGCGGGTTAATTTATTTTAAACCAAGCCTCTTAATGAGCTCCTTAGCTATATCCTCGGGACTCCCTTCAATGAATTGGCGTAAACGTTCACGAGGCCTTAACTCCCTTAGCTCCGTCACGGCAGTTAATGAACCCTTAAAGCCAACCTCATCCTCAGTAAGGCTTAGGTCCTTAATACCCCATACTGTTGTCTTGAACTGGCTCTGGGCCCACTGCAACCTCTCAAAATCTGGAAATCTAGGTGTATTTACACCGAGTTCTACTGATATTACGGTAGGCATCTTAACCTTAACAGTCTCGTATCCTCCCTTAATAGTCCTCTTAACAATTATTGAATCTTCGGTTACATCAATGACCTGAGAAACATATGTAACTGCTGGAATACCCAACCACTCAGCTATGCCAGGAGGTACTTGCCCCGTTGAACCATCCTCACTCTCCTCACCAGTAATAATAACCGAATAATCACCTATCTTTTTAATAGCGGCCGCAAGGACTCTAGAGGTTACAAAGGCGTCGGAGCCACCCAATGCTTTATCACTTATTAATACCGCGTCATCGGCGCCCATGGCTATGCCCATCTTAAGGAATTGATCCCAGAATTGCGGACCCATGGACAGTATGATCACCCTGCCTCCGAACTTCTCCTTTAATTGTAGGGCTAGCTCCAGGGCATTCTTATCTGCTGGATTTATCTCATTAGTCGCCTTTGATCTGTCGACAGTCTTAGTGACTGGATCAAACCTTATCTCCTCGGGCTTTGGCGTTACCTTCATTGTAACTATTATGTTCCTGAGAGAGACCATCACTTACCACCCCTCAACTCCTTTATCAATGCCTTAAGCAAATCGAATAAGTCAGCCACAATACAGTAATCACAGTTCTCAAATATTGGTGCCTCCCTATCGGTATTAACCGCAACTATTGTGCCGCAATCCCTGATACCATAGATAAAGTGCGGAGCACCACTTGCACCAAATACGAATACTGTCTTAGCTCTTAACGAAATACCTGTAGTACCTATTTGATAATCCCTAGGTATTATACCCATGTCTGCAAGTGGTCTCGTTACACCAACAGCAGCACCAATTAGGTTTGCGAATTCCCTAATTAACTCTAGATCACCACCAGTTCCAAGCCCAGCCACAACAACCTTATCGGCTCTTGATAGGTCTGGCATTGGCGATGTTTTCTTTTCCACAAGCTCTATTCTGCGACTCTTCAATACATCCTCAATAACTGCTTCCTCGATTATGGTAGCCTCCTTGTCACTTAATCTGGCTTCATAGGTTCCTGGACTTACAGTGGCCATCTCAGGTTTACCACCTGTACAAACCACAGTAGCGACTATATTACCGCCAAAACCAGGTACTGCAGTGATCAACTTCCTATCCTTCTCATCAATATCGACCATGATTACATGGGCACTTAAACAAGCCCTAAACCTAACGGCCAGTCTACCCGCGAGATCCCTCGAGTTCCTAGTAGCTGGTAATAACAAGTATCTAGGCCTGTACTTATTAACTAAGTAAGTCATGACCTCAGTATAGGCATCACTATTGTAATGCCTTAAGTCAGGGTGATCAACAATGATGAGCTTATCGGCACCATACCTAGAGGATTCCTTGGCCATGTCCCTTAATTCATGGCCTAATAATACGCCGAGAACATCCTCATTAAATCTTCTACCCAGTTCACCTGCTCTCGTCAAAACCTCAAGTGAAGCCCTCTCCAGCTCACCGTTGTCCTGCTCAATAAATACGAATATTCCTCTCCACTCGCTCATGTTAATCACCCATAATACTGTCTAGGAACTCAACTAGATCCATAACCTTCATGTTAGTTTTCACGACCTTATTCGCATCCTCAAGCATCCTAAAGCAATAGGTGCATGCTGTAAGCACGATGGATGCACCAGTATCGATGGCCTCCTTCAACCTGCGCTTCGATAAATCAGTGGATACTCTAGTCTCAAGGGCTATACCCCCACCACCAGCACCGCAGCAAAGGGATTTCTCCCTTGAGTGAGCCATTTCAACAAGCCTAACACCAGGTACTGATGTGATTACTCTCCTGGGTTCCTCAATAATTCTCTGATGCTTAGATAAGTAACACGGATCATGATAAGTTACGGTAATGTCTGCCTTCTTATCAATCTTTAACTTACCACTACGTATAAGTTCATCAAGCAATTCAACGTAATGAACAACCTTAACACCCTTAAGATACTTCTTAAGTGAGTACTCACAGTGTGGTGATAATGTCACTATTACTGGAGCCTTAACACTACTCATTATTGAGTCCCTCAACTTTGCTGTGTACTCCTCGTAGAATACTTTGTTACCTGTATGCTCAATAATGTCGCCACAGCAAGATAAACCAGTGTACATGCCTACCTTGAGGCCGGCCTTGGTCAATACCCTAATCAAGGCCTTAATGTGCTTCTGAACTCTTGGATCTCCAATTGATAAACAGCATGGATAAATAACCACATCTGGGTTTTCATTATTAATTAGACCACTAAATTGAGCTAAGAATCTTCTTTTATCAGTGACTGTGTAACCCCAGGGATTCTGGTTCTCATAAATCTTCCAAAGTATCTCATTAATCTTTGTTGGAAATACCTTGGACTTCATCGCCATTGTTCTAATTACCTCCACAAGATTCACAATTTCAACGTTGTTAGGGCATAGGGTTTGGCAGGTGCCACAGGTTACGCAGTCCCAAATGACCTTAAAGTCCTTTGGATCAACAATACCAAGCTGAGCCTTCTTAACAATTAATCTAATGTTATATGACTCATCAGTTATTGGGCAGTAAGTACTACATGTACCACATTGGTAACAAAGACTCAGTGTGGGTACTACCTTAAGGAGCTCCTCCCTAAGACCAAAGTTAACGGTTACTGGCATGCTTATCACCTCAATTGCTTTATTCTTTGTTTTGTCTGCTCAATCTCCTCCTTAGTCACAGTCTTAACAACCTTCTCAGCCTCCTTCATAGTTTCGACAAGGTCAACTACATCAGGAGCACCAAATAGCCTTAATTGGAACCTCTCTTCCCTCACACCTATGTTCTTTAATCTCTTCTTCCAGTTTTCGAATCTTCTAACCGTATTATAATTCGCCGTTATGTAGTGGCAGTCCCCAATCCTACAGCCAGTCACAAAGACTCCAGCCGCACCAAGTTCAAAGGCATGCTTGATATGCTTCCAGGCTAGCCTAGAACTGCACTGAAGCCTAATTATTCTCGCATGCGGTGGATATTGCATCTTAAATATGCCGGCATTATCGGCTGCCCAATAGGAGCAGTAGGCGCATGTGAACATGATAACTTTCTTCTCAGGCTCCTCAGCTAATGCAGCCTCAATCTGAACCATAATAGCGTCATCACTTAAAGCCTCAAGTGTTATAGCATCCTGTGGGCACTCAGCCACGCATGAACCACAACCCTGACAAGCAGCTGGTATGTGCTCAATCCATTTACCCGGTACACCCCTAATGGCGCCATATGGACAAGCCTTAATACAGAGACCGCACTTAGTGCATTTAGACCAATCAAACTTTGGAATAAATGGCTCTTTAGTGACATAGCCCTGGGCAAGCATCATCAACGCCCTTGATGCAGCTGCGTAACCCTCAGCTATTGTCTCAGCCACGTTCTTTGGACCCCTGGCAGCACCTGCTATGAATATTCCAGGCGTCATCGTATCCACGGGGCCAAGTTTCGGATGAGCCTCCATTAAGAAGCCCTCCTGATCCTTGGAAAGTCTCAGTACCTTAGAGACCTCGTCCGTATCCTCACTTGGTACTAAGCCTATGTTAAGGACAATATTGTCAAATGGTACCTCAACATCATCCCCTAACTCAACATCATTAACTATCAACTTATCATTATCCATCTTTATAGCCTCGGTTAATTCCGCCTTTCTTGGTATTCTAATAAAGAGAACGCCAGCATCCCTAGCTTTCTTGTATAGATCTTCGACCTCGGGATCAACACCCATTATATCCCTATAAATTAGGACTACATTCTTACCCTGGTTCCTTAGTTCAATTGCCTTACTCAAACCCACGGCACAACAATACTTTGAACATCCCCTACCACTGGTCCTAGAACCAACGCAGTTTATTACTGCCACATTCTTGCCATCAACGGTCTTCCCATTCTCAAGATCTAATGTTGTTAATACCCTGGGATCCTTACCATAATTAAATTCACTCGGTATGTAGGGCTTAGCACCCGTAGCAACTACTATCGCACCAACATCAAGTTCCGCACCATTGCTAAGAACTACATGGAAGCTTCCTGTGAATCCAGAGACATCCTTAATCGTTGTCCCAAGCATGAACTTAACACCGACCTCCTTAGCCTCCTCAACCATTTTATCGAGTAACTTCCTAGCCTCAATACCCTCAGGCTCAAGCCTATTTAGATGCCTAAGCATGCCACCGCATTCATCAGCCTTCTCGACAAGTATTGTCTCAATACCTGCACCGGCTAATCCAGTGGCTGCCGCGAGACCAGCTGGCCCACAACCAACGACCAATGCCCTCTTAATTACTGGCAGTTTTATCGTACTTAATGGTACCATGTGATGAGTCTTGGCTACCGCCATCCTTATCATGTCCTTCGCCTTCTCCGTGGCCGCCTTCCTATCATTGTGCACCCAAGTGTCTAGGTTCCTAATGTTAGTCATCTCCACGAGGTATGGATTAAGGCCAGCCCTCTTGGCGGCGTCCTGGAAAAACCTGAGATGCGTAACTGGGGAACATGAAGCAATGACTACTCTATTCAGTTTCTTCTCCTTTATTACCTCTGTTATTCTGTCTAGTGATGACTTTGCACATGCGAATTGGAGATCCTCAGCATGGACAACGCCAGGCATTTGCTTAGCCGCCTCAACTAAGGCTGGTACATCGGCTACACCGGCTATGTTAGTGCCGCAGTGGCATACGAACACACCTACCCTGATTGGGTATGGCTCTATAGTTTCCTCATACTTCTCCTCCTCAATCATACCAGGACCTGCATACCTAATTGCCTGTATTGCAGCGGCTAATCCAGTGACCACTGATTCGGAGATATCCCTAGGTTTACTAACTGAACCGGCAACAAAAATACCTGGTCTTGTGGTTAATGTGGGATTTGTTGACTCTGCTCTTACAAAGCCAGCCCTATTCAATGAAATGCTTAATATTTTACTTAACTTATTCATGTCGCTAACAGGTTTTATGGAAGGTGCGAGAACAACCATGTCATACTCCTTCATAGTAACTTTTTTATTCCTGGTATCCTCAAACCTAACGATTATCTTACCATTCCTCTCACCAACTATCTCCGGTCTACCCCAAACAATGTTTACCCCTTCCTTGAGGGCTCTATCGAAGAAGCTCTCGAATCCCTTACCGTACGTCCTGACATCATTCATGTACATTATAGTCACATTTTTAATGCCATGAAGTACCTTGGCGTATATACCTTGTTTAAGCAGGTATGTGCAGCAAAAACCTGAACAATAATCATTATACTTATTATTTCTTGAGCCAACACAGGACACAAGCAATACGTTCTCTGGCTCCTCGCCGGTGCTCGGTTTAACAACGATACCACTTGATGGTCCTGACGCGTTAACAAGTCTCTCAAATTCAAGTGAGGTTACAACATCCATATGCTTGCCATATCCATACTCTCCAAGGATGTCACTCCTCTCAAGTTCGAAACCGGTTGACACGATCACGGCAGCCACGTCGCGCTCTATGACCTTTGGCATCATTGTGTATATTATGGCATTCCTATCACATGCCTTGGCGCACCTATCGCATGGAAAGTAATTTGGTGGTTTATTGAGACAATGATCTATATCCAGCATGTATATACCTGGTTCCGCCTGTGGGAATGGTAGGTATATAGCCTTCCTCGCGCCAATACCTGCCTCAAACTCACTAGGAACAACCACCGGACATACATCTTCACACTGGCCACATTTGGTGCAATCATCGGTTACGTATCTGGGTTTAACGAGTATCCTAGCCTTAAAGTCGCCTGGAGATCCTGATAAATCAAGTAGTTCGGCTGGCGATAATAACTCGATGTATGGATGCCTAGCAACATCACTTATTAACGGACCCTCTATACATATGCTACAATCCAGTGTTGGAAATGTCTTATCGAGCATCGCCATCTTACCGCCAATAGCTGGGGACTTCTCAACAAGCGTAACTCTATAACCCATGTTGGCTAAAGCCAGGGCAGCCTCAATGCCAGCAATACCACCACCTAGAATGAGAATCCTATTCGTGGGCATGCAATCACCTTAACCCCTGTAGGAATTTACGACCATAATCAAATCCCGCCTGGAACGCCTTTATGTTCATTTCCTGGATGGAAGTATCGAGCTTACCAGCCCTCCTCGTCACATTCCTTATTGCATTAATTATATAATCCTCCTTTAATAGCGGTTCGAGAATTGCCGTAATAACACCAACAAGGACTACGTTCATTGTTAATCTCCTGCCCGTTACACTTTCCGCTATTTCCGTTGCTGGTACAGGAATTATTACGTAATCATTAGTATTTGAAATTGCTGGTTTATATATTGTACTTTCATAAATAAATATACCACCCTTACGGAGACTCTTAAACTCAAGACTAAATGCCTGTTGATTAGTTGCAAGGAATACGTCAGCTTCATCAATAAGCGGATAATCAACCATCTCCTTAGCTATTATAAGATCAGCTCTAGACCAACCACCTCTCTGTTCAGGACTATACGTTATTGTTAGTATTGAGTCAAGACCACCCATTGCAGCTGCCATACCCAGAAGTCTGCCGGCAAAGACTATGCCATGACCGCCAAGCCCCATAAGCCTAATACGTATCTGATCGAGCTGTTGTTGCATATTTTTCTATTGATAAATAATTATGAAACCTTAATAAATTTTATTCTAGTTTGACAAAAATTATTTTAAACTATACGTAACAACAAGAAGAAAGTTTAAATTTTATGATCACTATCCATATGAAATAGGTCTCTCTCTTTTCACAAAATTTCCCAGGATTACCTTCTTCATGCTAAAGTCTATTTCTAAATCAGCCAAGTTCGCATTATGATCTATTACCGGTCTCTCCTTCAAAACCTTCATTAAGTCGACAGCATCACCCATGGCATTTCTATCAGTATAGATTATGCAGGGCGATAAGACCTCAACAACAGCAAAGCCCTTAACCTTAAACATATCAAGGAGGGATTGATAAAGCTCATTCTGGTGTAGGACAGTCCACCTAGCCACATATGAAGCCCCTGCTGCATATGCTAGTAATGGTACATTGAATGGATTCTCGTAATGACCATACGGTGATGTCGTCGTCTTAGCACCCTTAGGTGTAGTTGGGCTGTATTGCCCACCAGTCATTCCATAGATAAAATTGTTTACTATTATGACATTAATATCATCATTCCTCCTAGCAGCGTGTATGAAGTGGTTACCACCAATGGCCAGTATGTCACCATCACCGCCGACTACCGTCACCTCGAGTTCTGGATTAGCCATTTTTAGACCCACGGCAAATGGTATAGCCCTACCATGAGTTACGTGATATGCATCTAACTTTAAATACCCACCAAGCCTACCCGTGCAGCCTATGCCCGTGACTATCACGTGCTTCTCAATTGGTATGCCAGAGTTCTTTATAGCCCTCGCTAATAGCTTAAGTAGTATCCCTAATCCACATCCTGGGCACCATATATGCGGTAATCTATCAATCCTTATTAAGTCCTTAATATCCTCATAGGACTTAGGAAGCTCTACCTTAACTCCCGTGGTTGTTACTTCAGCCTCTACACTCATTTCTCGATCACCTTTCTCACATTATTTATTACATAATCAGGATCAGGAATATAACCAGGGGCATACGGTATATGCTCCACAGGAACCCCCTTAGAAAACTCCCTAACTACATGGTACATCTTGCCCATATTGACCTCAACAGTTATGAGCTTCTGAATGCCCCTCGAAACCAAGTTCTCCACAACCCAACCAGGGAATGGCCAAGCTGTCTTCGGCCTAAGCATACCAACCCTATAGCCCTGTGCCCTCAATACCTTTATTGCTCTCCTTACAGAGCCTGAGGTCGAGCCATAGGAAACAATGACATACTCAGCATCATCAAGTAAGTACTCCTCCCACTCCGCTATTTCCTTCTCATTCTCCCTAATCTTACGGACGAGCCTCATGACGAGCTTAAACGAGGAATCCCTATCAGTGGTTGGATATCCCTTGTCAGTATGTGTTAACGATTCATTATTAGCCCTATAGCCAGTACCGGCAATAGCCATGGGCGGTACTAAATACCTACTATCATAGGGTAGATATTGATCTGGCGGTACCGTTGGCTTTGGTCTCTCAACGATCTCAATCTCATCAAACTCAGGAACCCTGACCTTACCATACATATGCCCAATTAATTGATCAGAAAGCACTATGGCTACTACCCTATATTTCTCAGCCATATTGAAGGCCTTTATCGTGAAGTCAAAGGCCTCCTGAGGATTAGCCGGCAGGTAAGCCACTATTTCATAATCGCCATGAGAACCATACTTAGCCTGAAGAATGTCACCCTGCCCTAGTAATGTTGGTATTCCTGTTGATGGACCTGCCCTCATCACATTAACAATCACAGCTGGAATCTCAAGCATTGAGCCAAGCCCAATCTCCTCCTGCATTAGGGAGAAGCCAGGACCTGATGTTGCTGTCATCGACTTAACCCCAGCAGCCGATGCGCCTAATACAGACATTATGCTACCTATCTCATCCTCCATCTGTATGAACTTACCATTAACCTGAGGTAATCTATACGACATATACTCAGCAATCTCATTTGACGGAGTTATTGGGTAACCACCGTAAAATCTACAACCGGCCGTTACCGCACCCTCAGCAACTGCAGTATTACCATCTAGAAAGTGAATGCCTGGCTTCAATAGTTTGTCCAGGTCCTTTTTATAAAGCTCAGCCACTGTGGGCATGTCTACTCACCCCATAGTATTTATCATACGTTATGTATTCCTCTGAAATAACGGTAATTGCGAAGTCGGGGCAAACCTTCTCGCACATTCTACATGCAACACAGTCAAGTTCCTTACCTGGTTTAACAACTGGGTAGTGATAACCCTTGATGTTGACGTCCTTAGATTCTTCAAGAACGTCATTAGGGCAAAACTCAATACAGAACCTGCAATCCTTGCAAAGATCAGGGTTAACGATAATCTTACCAATTGGTCGTTTCATCTTATGGAGATTAACGAGCCTACGCATGGACCAAACCTCGTCATGTTGAGCTAAAATCATATTTGCTTAATTATTTTCATTAGAAATGTTTTTAAATCTTTTTTCTTCTTCAATCGTACAATACCTATTGATACTAACCTTTTGCATGCATTTTTATTTATTCTTATATATTGAATTCATTAGAATATTTCTCATGAAAGTAAGCAAAATGATCTTTACGGACTGCACTGGTATATAAAATGCCACTTTCATTAATTAATTTCAGTGAGTGTTCACGATAATATAGATAGAATTATTCGGAATAGAGTAGAGAGTAGGAGGTTTAGGATAAAGGATATTGATCAGTTAAAGACTGTTGACGACGTATTTAATCAATACACAATAGATGCCCTAAGGGAATTAATGAATAAACACATCGTTCAGGAGGTTTACGGACCAGTTGCGCAGGGTAAAGAGGCTAAGGTGATATGGGCTAAGGCGTCTGACGGCACGGATATTGCACTGAAGATATTCTACACATCTACAGCACAATTCATTAGGGGTAGGTATAAGTACCTGCTTGGTGATCCACGATTTGCCAATGCAAGGATCACGAATACGAGAAAGCTTATTGAGTATTGGTGCAAGAAGGAGTTTAGCAATTTAAGCGATGCATATAATGCAGGGGTTAGGGTACCTAAGCCGATAACCTTCAATAGGAATATCCTGGTCATGGAATTCATAAGCTATGAGGGATATAGTGGCGTGCCAGCACCATTAATCAAGGATGCACCGCCTAAAGACCCTGAAATAGCCTATCTCACAATTATTAGGTATATCGAGAGAGCGTTTATTCTGGGTAAAATAATTCATTCAGACTTAAGTGAATTCAATATTGTAAACACAGGAAATGAGTTAGTAATAATTGATTGGGGTAGCGCCGTAAAGGCTAATCACCCTAACGCGACTGAGTTCCTGCTTAGAGACATTGAAAATGTAAGTAGGTACTTTAGTAAGGAATTTCGCCTTAAGGTGTTTGATAGTAAGGCATTGCTCAGTGCCTTACTACGTAGATATGAAATTAAGGGTGAATTAATAGGCGATGAGGAGGGTTGGTTATTAATAAACGGTAAGAGATTAATCGATGATTTGACCTAGCATTTCACAACTACATGGAGGAACCTAGTATATTACCTAGGCGGTAGCTTAATATAATACTTCAGGGTATTTTACTTGTAATGTTACCAATACCACCTGAACCTAAGGACATTAAGGATAGAATAGTAAAAAGGAAGAGTGTATGTAATGGCCCTAGTTGTGACTCATTCTCCGTATGGTTTGGTAATGAAATTGCAAAGTACCTATGGAACCACTGGAACCGGGAATTAGCCAGGGCAGGTATTAATTGGCAGAAATTCCTTTCGATACTTAGTAATCATACCCAGGAATTAATTGATTGGGCCATTAAAGACACACTTACCTGGAATGACTTAATAAGGATATTAACAAATGATGTGCTACCTGGTACGACGGCCATGACCGTAAGCAGAAAAGGCGGGATTTTGGACTACTTATAATATGCTGAAATTAATGATCCCGCACCTTAATTACTTTGTGTTAGCTTCTACATTTCTTGCATTACGGTTAGGTTATTGGGCTTTAGTGCTCTTTTCACCATGTTTTATCAATGACTCGCTGATTATACGAATTAATGCACATATCTCTTCACAAATACTTGATGGCTTTATACCTGCGTTTATATACTCGATTATCATTATTGGCGTTGCATATGTACTAATCCAAAATTCAGCAAAAAGTCTCTCACCTCTATCCACTAAATGAACCTCCATGTTATTATTATCACTAAACCTAATCATGTACCTAGAGCCATCCATGAATGACTGCCTCTCCACTGAACTAGCATTGCAAGTCCTCATGAGCAAATCAGCGACTAAACCAGCAACTCGCATACTCATTATTTCTTCCCTACAGTGTCTGCTTTAAAATCAGTTGTTTCATACACATGCTATTAAATTACGCTATAAAACTAAGGGTAATATTATTTAATGGTTATGGTACCATCGTCATCATCATTTCCATGAGACTTAAACATCATAATGAAAAACTTGTATAATGATGATAGTTTATTATTTAATAAATCCTCAACTAATTGCCATGATGTTGTTAGTAACCCCGCATCATAAAGCGCAAGTCCAAAGCCCAGGTAATGATCTCCGGTTAATTGTGGGTCTGAAATCGTAAGTCCTAGGCCAGCGTAATGAATTATTGATATGTATGTAAAGTATATGAGAGCTATCATGAAGAATGTAATGTAGGTAATCATTAATGCCTTAGCCTTAGAGGACATCTTACCAAAGTTACCCTTTAACTGCTTGATCATTGTTATTGATGATATCACGAGCATAGAGAACATGAACATGAACACAGGCGTTATCACAAGTATTGTTAAGTCAGCAGCACCATATATCCACAACTCAGTCAATACGTAGTCCACAGCGATAGCCATTGCTAGGGCAGACACCAATGACATTATGTATACGTATCGCACATAATCCTGAATGCCACCCGTATTAACCGACATACTACTCAAGCAATACCAATGTAATATCAATATTTAATACTAACAATTAAGAAACCGCGTTGGCGACGAATATTTATTAAGGGGTTTCTCATAATGTGAGAAGATTAAATGGAGAAACAACCAATAGTAATATATCGAAAAGCATGCCCAAACTGTGGGGGAGACATAACATCGGATAGATTGGGCGCTGGATTACCATGTTATAAGTGCTTACCTGAGGTGTCAAAGAAGGTGGCAAACACAATTGAGGTATTAAATACATTAGAGAAGCTCGGTACAATTAACAGGCTTAAATCATTGTCGAACTTAATCAATGAATATAACGAATTCGTGAACATGTTTAAGAAAGTAGTTGGAACAAATATGTGGGGTGCCCAAAGACTATGGACAAGGAGACTCATTAAAGGCAAGAGCTTCGCAATAGTTGCACCAACGGGTAGTGGAAAGACAACATTTGGTATGATGGCATCACTATACATTGCCTTAAGAAAAAGGAGTAAGGTATTAATAGTCGTTCCAACATCAACACTGGCTTACGACGTCCATAGAAGGTTAAGTGAATATTCAGGGAAAATGAATAGCAACATAAGGATTATTATGGCTTCATCTATACTATCCAAACAGGAGTTGATAGATGCAATGAACGCCATTGAAAATGGCGACTTCGATATATTGATAATAACAAACGCCTTTTTACCAAGACACATGGATTTACTCAGAAAGTATAGGTTTTCGCTGATTTTCGTTGATGATGTAGATAGCGTATTAAAAGCATCCAGCAAAAACATTGATAGATTATTACTACTGCTTGGTATTAATGAGGAGGCCCTCCATAAGGCCTTGACTGTTGTTGATTTAATGAAGAAGCTTAGGAAGGCTATTAGATTCAGGGCAAGTGATGAGGAAATTAATAAACTTAAGGAAGATATTAAGAAACTAAGTACTGAACTAAGTAATTATGTAAAGAGCAATAATATAGGCATATTGATAGCCTCAGGAGCATTAACAAGAATTAGAAGAACGGCTAGGTTGTTCCTGTTTAGGGAATTCCTTGGTTTCGAAACTGGTGGCAGAGCCGAGGGATTAAGAAATGTAGTTGATGCTTATACTAGACCTAAGGACTCCTTGGTGAGTGCAGCGGTTGAGATAGTAAAGAGACTAGGCGGTGGAGGAATAATATATGTACCACCCGATCTGAGGGAAATTATCGATGAATTAAGTGAAAAATTGAATAATAATGGAATAAAGGCTGCAGCATACCTTAAGCCAAGTAAGTCATTACTTAATGATTTTGTTGATGGAAAGATCGACGTACTCATTGGTCTTGCAACATCTAGGTCCTCCTTGGTTAGGGGTATTGATTTACCTCAGAGAATAGCTTATGTGGTTTTTGTCGGGGTTCCGCGCATGAAGTTTAGGATAAAACTTGAGGAGTTCACACCAATGAGATATTTAATGTTTCTATTTAATATTAGAAATATTGTGCCTCAATACTTGAGGAACGATGTTGATAGAGTCATTGCAAGACTTAGAAATTTAACGGCACTTAATCAAGAGCAGGTGAATAATTTATTGATGGCAATTGAGGAAAATAGAGAATTGAGTGGATTTGATAAATACGCGGCTGATGTGATTAAGGATGCTGTCGATCTTGTGAATAAGTTATTAAGTGATCCAGGTATTAGAAGAGCAATTGAACAATCTAATGAGGTTGGTCTTGAGTATAGGGGTAATGATCTTTACGTAATTATTCCTGACCTAACAACGTATATTCAAGGAAGTGGTAGAACATCAAGGTTATACGTTGGTGGCGTATCCCTAGGATTATCAGTATTAATAGTAGACAATGAGAAGGTATTCAACGGCTTAGTTAGAAATCTTAGGTATAGGCTTGAGGATGTTAAGGTCCAGGACATTAATGAGATAAATATTGATGAGCTAATGAAGAAGATTAGGAATGAGAGAGAATTAATAAGGAATATAATGCTTGGGAGAATCCCCAATCAATTCCTTGAGAAAGATCCACTAAGAACCGCATTTGTTATTGTGGAATCACCAACGAAAGCAAGAACCATTGCGAACTTCTTTGGTGTACCTACAAGGAGGGAGACAGGCCCATTAGTTATTTATGAAGCCACTTTAGGTAACCTATACCTATTAATAACCGCCACTAAGGGCCATATGTGGGATTTAATACCCGCTGCTCCAGCAGACGTTAAGAACTTCTCTTCATTTTTAAGGTCAGAAAAACTCCTTGATTATTATGGAGTACTTAGAGCTGGTAATAATTTCGTACCAATTTATGGCACGATAAAGAGATGCCCCGTTGGTGGTGAGACGTATACTGAGGATATCAATGTTTGCAAGATACATGGTGCTGAGCTTATTGACGCCATGGACATAGTTAACGCGGTAAGGGATATCGCTACTGAGGTTGATCAAGTAATGATTGGTACTGATCCTGACGCCGAAGGTGAGAAAATAGCCTGGGATGTATATATGATGTTGAGACCCTATGTGGGTAATATCGCTAGGATTGAGTTCCATGAGGTCACTAAGAAAGCCATTATTGATGCGATAATGAACCCAAGAACCATAAGCCTCAGTATGGTTGGTGCTCAGTTAGTAAGGAGGATTGAGGATAGGTGGATAGGATTCGGACTTAGCCAAATAGTCCAGGAAAAGTTCGGTAGGAGGACCCTATCGGCAGGTAGGGTTCAAACACCAGTCCTTGGCTGGATAATAGAAAGATATGATGAGAGCAGGAAAGATAAGATTTACACGGTTACCATGACATTAAGCAACGGCATAAAGATAAGGCTAGGTATACCACCTGATAAGGAGGAGTTGGTAAAGACCCTCAAGGCTCTGCATAGAAATAAAGCCGTTGATGCAGTGATTAAGGTTGCAGTAACAAAGGTCGGGGAAACTGAGGAAGAATTGAACCCACCACCACCATATACCACGGATGCCCTATTAAGGGATTCGGCGAATATACTTGGTTTAAGCGTTGAACAAACAATGGCAATTGCGCAGGAATTATTTGAGTCAGGTCTCATAACATATCATAGAACCGACAGCACCAGAGTATCTAGTGTGGGTATTGGCATTGCTAAGGAGTACATAAGCGAGAAAGTCAGTTCTGATTACTTCGTAGGCAGGACTTGGGGTGGTAAGGAAATTGGCGCCCACGAGTGCATAAGACCAACGAGACCCATTGATAGTGATGATTTAAGGAACCTACTTAATACTGGGTTACTTCAGTTAGCAATTAAGGTTACAGCAAATCACTTAAGGGTTTACGACTTAATATTTAAGAGATTCATCGCAAGCCAGATGAAGAGTGCTAAAGTTATGAAGGAGAAGTTAAGAATAAGTGTTTATTTTAATGGTGTTGATACTCATGATGAGGAAATTGAGAGAATCTCAAAAATACTAGAGCCAGGCTTTACGAGATTTTGGGGCTATCTTGAGGGTAAGGAATACCAAGAACTTACACCAGGTGAATATAACGTGACTAGTATTGATTACATTAAGAAGGTGAGTAGAACATTACCACTTAGGGAGGGTGATATAATCGCCATGATGAAGGAGAGAGGTATTGGTAGACCAAGCACCTATGCCAAGATTGTTGATGTAATACTGAAGAGACGCTATGCCTTAGTTGTCGGCAGGAGGACTAGGTATGTTGTACCTACGAATCTTGGCCGTCAAGTCTATAAGTTCTTGACTGAGGATAATAAGGAATTCAGCGACTTAGTTAGTGAGGAGAGGACTAGGATGGTTGAGAAGCATATGGATGATGTTGAGGTTGGTGAAAGGGATTACATGGATGTGCTTAATGAGTTATTTAACGAGGCGATAAGTAAGGGAATACTTAAGGAGAACGTTATTAGTTAAACTTAACCGCATGACCCTGTCTTGCAGTATGGGTCATCAGTCTCACCAAGCTCTTCCTGCATCTCTTCTTCAATGCTCTCGCCGCCATTACCCTTAATTCTAATCAATTTATCCTTAAGTGCTGATAATGATGTGTAGCTAGCCTTAGCCTCAACTTTAGGTTTTGTCTCTACCTTAACCTCCTTAACTTCTACAGACGGCTTAGCCTCAGTACCCTTAACACCTGTGTATATCACCTGAACGGACTTACTCTTATCCCTATACACCGTTATTCCAAAGGCATTAAGCAGCCAAGCTAATCTATAGGCTTGCTCAACATCCTCGATAGGGGTATCGCTCGGCATATTTATCGTCTTACTAACACCTGAATCATTCCATCTAGCCCAAGTCACTTGCATGTAGACGTGCCACTTCCAGTGAATCTCATGCGCAGTCCTAAGCAGATTGGCTAATGGATGGTCTCTTGGTAATATTCCGTACTCCTCGACAAAACTCCTCGTCGCCTCATCAAGTGCCTTTGTCTGCATTAACAGTTTAAGTGCTGTATAGTTATACTCAATGAGCTTACCAATTGATAAATTCCTAATATAAGCGATAGCGAAGAGGGGCTCAATACTCGAGTTCACACCAGCAATGAGACTTCTCGATCCCTCAGGCGCTATGCTCATTATTGAACCATTCCTAATGCCTATAGTACTTACATCTATTGACAGGTCACTATCTGAGGCCTTATACCCCCTAAGTACTGTTGTTGCTCCATCAATTATTGCCTTAACCTTGATATCGCCATAACCAACATCCAGCGTCTTTAAGTATTCATCAACTGCATCCTTATCGATAGCACTTGAGAACTTCTCAAGCCTTTCCCTATGTTTTGTCCACGGCAATACCCCCTCAGCCCAATCACTATGCTTATACGCTGGATAAACACCCTTCTCCTTAGCCAACTCAATACTTGCTCTAACAGCCATCCTAGCAATGAAGCTAGCCAACTCATTAGAGACGGCAAGCGCCTGCGGTGAGTCATACTTAAGACCAAGGGCTATTAAAGTATCAGCAAGTCCATTAGCACCAAGTCCAATTCTTCTAGTCTCAAGAACCCTCTTCCTAAGCCTATCATGCGGTAACTTATTAACATCAATGACATCGTCAAGGAACCTAACGGCCAACTGAACATCCCTTGCCAGGGAATCCCAGTCAACCTTACCCTCATGAACATATTTCACTAAATTAATACTACCTAAATTACAACTTTCGAAATCATAAAGCGACTCCTCGGAGCATGGGTTCGTGGCATTTATGACCTCGCCTGGTAATTTTTCATTATTTATGTAATTAGCTAGGTCCCTATTCCATAGTCCTGGGTCGCCGCTGTCCCATGCTGACTTAACGATCTTGTCCCAAAGCTCCTTGGCGTTAACTCTCCTCCAAATCCTTATCTTACCAACCTTTATTGCCTCAGTACAGCCCTCATAGCATTTAATGAATTCCTCACCCCAAGTCTTATATAGGCATGGGCACTCCCTTGGGTTTATTAGGTATATGTCCTCGCCCTTGAGTGCCTTCTGCATGAAGTGGTCGTCTATGGCAACGCTAATGTTGAAGTTCTGGAGCTGAATGTCCTTAAGCTCACCGCTCTTTGAGGTTATGAACTTCTCAATGTCAGGGTGCCACCAGAAGAGCATGCCCATTTGGGCACCACGCCTCTTACCACCCTGCTTAATTGTGTCCACCAACGTATCAAAGAGCTTCATAAAGCTAAGCGGTCCAGAGGCTATCCCAGTGGTACTCCTGACAATGTCACCCTCAGGCCTTAACTTACCGAAGTTATAACCAACACCACCACCCGACTGGAATATTAACGCGGCGAGCCTTAGGGCATCCATTATACCGAAGTTACACTCTGGATCCTCCCTATTCGTATCGCTTTCCCTCGATAGGCAGTCATCAACGGGAACCACAAAGCATGCGGAAAGTTGTCCAAGCCTCGTCATTGCGTTATAAAGCGTTGGTGAGTTGGGCATTAGTTTCAATTGACTCATTAGGTCGTAGAACCTTCTCGTCCACGTTATTGGATCACCACCATACTTAAGCTCCGCGTAGGCTACACCCATTGCTGTCCTCATCCATAGGTACTGGGGCGCTTCGAAGAACGTACCGTCAAGCCTCTTTAATAAATACCTACTCATTAGCGTTCTAACTCCGTTGTAGGTAAGTAGTAGATCCCTACTTGGGTCAAGGTATTTAGCCAACTCATCAATGTGCTGGGCATACCAAGCACTCATCTCTGAGTCCCAAATCCTAAGCTCAAGCCCAGTCCTAAACCAAGCCCTAAAGCCCTCCCTATATGCATCCTCGAATCTAGTTCTTCCATCATTAATTGCCTTAACAACGTCCTTACCCCAAACCTGCTTATACATGCTCCAAAGTAGGTAGTTCCTAGCCGCATCATGCCACTTCAAGTCATCAGTGACCATGTTAAGCATGATTAACTGAACTCTATCTGACAACTCACTGCTAGGCAGTGTGCCCTTAATATCGAGGGCATTAATTACTAGGTCAGGGTCTGGGACACCCGCAAGTTTAAGAGAGCGGACTAACTTCTCCCTTGAGAAGTCCTCAGTGTTCCCATTCCTCTTTAATATCCTTATTCTAACCACCTTACTTATTGCTTCAGTACTTAATTGCACACAGGAAATTTAAATTACTTTTATTAGGGGGCAGCGGACAAAATAAGTTAACACGAACCTAAGTGAAGAGAATATATATTGCTTTCACTCACCTCAACTGTAATTGCTGAAACCCAAAAAGCAATTTATTCCCTGTAATATATAGCATAGGACTATGTATCTAGTCGTGGCATGCCCTAAGTGTGGGAATTACTCAATTACCCGCGATACTACTAAAACGCATCAATGTCCATACTGCGGCTATGTAATGCGTATTGAGGAAGTAACAATAATTGCGCGAGCCAAGAATGGCAAAGAAGCCAGAGAAATAATTTTGAAGCTAAAGACTCCCAAGGAATTAAGAAGACCTTAATGCACTAGTTCTGGTGTAATTAACCACTTAATGACCCAATTACAACGTACATAAAGCCTCGTCCTTTAGGGCAGGGAAGAGGTCAACGTACCGAACAAGGTATAAATTGACCATGCTAATATTTAATATGGCATAGCCCAGTTTTAATCCTAAATGCAACATGACCTAATTAACTCATACATTAATGGACATTAGGATGACGTAAACGATCATGACAATAATATGCTGTTAATTTAATTATTGATTAGTGCGGCCGCCGGGATTCGAACCCGGGTTCTGCGGCTCTCTACGTTCATTGCTCGGAAGGCCGCCATCCTAGACCAGGCTAGACTACGGCCGCGGGTTCTGTTTATTCATTGCTTATTTAAAAGCGTTTTCCGTCATTCATGACGCATCAATGAACGCCATAAGAACCAGGAAGTATGTACTAAACCTTGATAAAAAACTGAATAGTACCCGGAGGGAAACAATGCTTTGAGACCAAGCAAACTTGTTTTAGATATACTTAGTAAGTTGTTATTTTAAACTTCGAAGCTATTAAGAAGAAAGTTGATTTATGCCCTTTGAATTATTATTGCATAGCCCTGTCCACCACCAACACATGCCGTTGCTAATCCATACTCCTTACCCATTAACTGCAATTGCCTGGCCAATGTACCGGTGAGCCTGGCTCCAGTTGCGCCGAGTGGGTGACCTATTGCCACGGCACCTCCTTTAATGTTTACCTTATTTTCATCAATGCCTAACTCCTTAATTGCATTTAATGTGACCACTGCAAATGCCTCATTTATCTCCCATAGGTCTATATCATCAACCTTAAGTCCTGCCTTAGCCAATGCCTTCTTTGATGCTGGTACTGGGCCTTCACCCATTATTGACGGGTCAACAGCAGCCCAGCCAAGAGATACAACCCTAGCCAATGGCTTCAAACCGAGTTCCTTAACCATCTTACCTGACATTAGGACGACTAGTGATGCGCCAGAGTTGAGGGGTGCTGAATTACCAGCCGTTATTATACCACCAGGTTTAAAGGCAGGCGGTAACTTAGCTAATGCCTCTATTGACGTATTGGGTCTAACGCTTAGATCCTTGTCAACCACAGTCTTCTGACCATCCTTAACAACCTCTATTGGAAGTATCTCATCCCTGAAGTAACCCTCCTCATAGGCCTTAGTAGCAAGCATATGGCTTCTGTAGGACCACCTATCCATTTCCTCCCTGCTTATTTTCTTGAGAGTAGCTAACTTCTCGGCGGTTAATCCCATTACGTATCCCGTAGCCATGTCATACATGGCGTATTCAGGATTTGTGGCTAATTCAAGGTGTGGAACTATGTATGGATTATTGTACATTGGTACTCTCGATAGGTGCTCATAACCACCGGCAAACACTATGTCAGCCTGTCCCGTCCATATTTCCATTGCACCGATACCTATTGCATCGAAGGAAGAAGCACACTGCATATCCACAGCCATGGCCGGTATGGTGACCGGAAACTTCGCTAAGAACACGGGTATTCTACCACCCATGCTCCAATTATCACCGCCCTGAAGTGCATTACCAACTATTACATGGTCTATCTGCTCAGGCTTTATGCCAATATCCTGAACTGCCTTGACAAGTAACTTCGAGAATAGTGTTGGCCCACTTATTTCATAAAATACATCGAACTTTGGATCCTCCCTCTTAACCCTGGAGAATGCAGTCCTCTTAAAGTAAACCATGTATACTTCCTTGTCCTCGCCCATTCTAATCGGGCTTTAGTACTCTCAGCGTATTAATATTGCTTATTCACATATAAACTATATAGGGTTTAGCCAGGACGTGAGTTCAGAAAGATTTTTATCCAGAAATAATTATTATCTCGAAATGAATGAAACAGATGAAATAGTAAGATTATTAAGGAGTAGGGGGCTTAAGGTAACGCCGCAAAGAATTGCAATACTAAGATTACTGAAGAGTGGTGGGCATTTTAATATTGAACAGGTGCTTAATGAGTTAAGGAAGATTGAACCTAACATTAGCATATCTACCGTGTACAATGCATTAAATACCTTCGTAGAGCTGGGCATACTGAGATCCTTCGAGGTTGATGGTAAGACTTGGTATGAGATTCGTAAGAAACCGCATATTAATGTTGTCTGTGAAGATACAGGTCAGATAATTGATGTTAATGTTGATGTTTCCACAATAGAGAGGAAGATAAGGAGTATGGGTATAATGATTAGGGATCTTACCATTGTAGTTCGCGGCAATTGTATAAGTCCCTCTCTTTCAGGTGGTGATTCTCAGAAGTAAGTTCTAACCCGAAATATTTATAAATTAGAGCACAAAGCATTACTTAGATCGGGAATGAGCACAAAAAGGATCCCAAAGGGTACGAAAACCTATGAAAACCTGAAGATTGCGTTTCAAGGTGAATCAATGGCAAATAGGAGATATCTATACTATGCAAGGATGGCTAGGCAGCTAGGGCTTAATGACATAGCCGAGGCCTTTGAGAAGACAGCGAATGCTGAGACAGGGCATGCCTTTGGACACCTAATGTTCCTAGGTGTTGATCCTGTTGCCGAGATTGAAATAAATACAATAGAGGACGCACTTAGGGCTTCAATATATGGAGAGACCTATGAGTGGACACAGATGTATCCAGGTTTTGCCAAGATAGCTAGGGAGGAGGGATTCCTGGAGGTTGCCGAGTGGCTTGAGGCCGTGGCTAAGGTAGAGAGGCTACATGCAAATAGATTCAATGAGGCACTTGAGAAGTACTATAGGGGTAAAGGAGTTAAAACTGAGGTAGAGGACGAAACACTGGGTAAGTTATAAGGCGTTAATCATGGCAAGTGACCTACTTAAAATCATAAGCCATATATACCCACCATCACAATACTCAGGCATCAGAGAGAGGGTTTACGAATTAGTGAGTAACTATAAGGCGAATAGGTACGTTAAGGTTGATGATAGATTAACCATACTCTTTGAGGACAGTGTAACGGTATGGTTCCAGATAGAGGAGACAGTATTTCTTGAGGGTGTTGATGATGAGAAAATACTAAATGAGGCTGTAAGGACGTACTTGCCCATGATACCTAGTGATAATGAGGTAAGCATGACGCTATTTGTGTATATTTATAACGATAATGAATTACGAAACTTACTACCACTGTACAGAGGTATCGAGAAGTCGGTCTTTCTAGAAATCGATGGACAAAGAATTAATGCTATACCAATATATCCCGAGGATTATGGTCCCAACGCACAGCCGAGGAGCATACACTATTTGAAGTTCCGTGAAGATGGTCTTGACAGAAAGATAAACAATGCCAATGAAGTAAGACTTGTAGTGACTCACAACATGGTTAATAAATCCGTGAAATTAACCATAAAGCAAATAAACGCCCTAAGGAACTCAATAAAAAGATCGCAAATTTCCTGGGCCATTTAGAGAAATCATCCTTTCAAATATTCATCAATAGCACGCAGTATGTCGTTTGGATCAGCCTTACCCCTTAGATCCTTCATTAATACCTTCAATAGCTTGTCCTTATCTTTAATATTCAATTCCTTAGCCATCTCAAAAACAACCTTCTTGACCTCCTCGTAACTCATCCTTAATAAGCCAAGTTCCTTAATTACGATGTTAATATCCTTATTTGGTTCCTTAGACCAAGCCTTAATTATGTCAGGTACTGCCTCCTTAGTTATCATATTAATAGCCAACGCATTAAACAAGGACTTAAGATGCTCCTCCGTTATAAATGATAAATCAACACCATCCCTTTGAAGAGACTTAAGTGTATTAACTAGGGTATTGGCTATTAAGGTTGCCGAAACCTTTCCCTGAAACTCCTCAATTAGATAATCAATTAGGTCATAATACGGCGATCTAATGACCTGCATAGCCAATTCCCTACTCATGCCATAGCTAACGTACCTACTAACCCTCGACTCAATAGGTTCAGGTATTAACAACTTGGCCTTCTCTATCATCTCAGGCGTAACCCTAATAGGCCTTAAATCGGTCTCTGGGTACATCCTCGCGGCGCCAGGTCTGGGTCTCATGAACTTCGTGGTCCCATCGGGGTTAGCTGCCCTTGTCTCCTCGGGAACTCCATGAAGTGCCTCTTTAATCCTATCAATAACAACATCGACTGCGTCATTCAAGTCCTTATCATTAGTGCCAGCTAGAAGAATGAATGAATCAACGCCAAGTCTTGAAGATACCTTGGAAACCTCCTCAGCCGTTATTCCATAGCCCGGCAGTTCATCACTATGAATAAGGCCAGATAGGCTTGTCCAAACCCTGACCCTATCAGCAAGCTCCGTGCCAAACCTCCTATTCGGCTGAACCTCCCTACCTAGTATACCCCTTAGCCCCGGTGTCTTTATGGCTATGACCTTACCACCACCATCAAGGACCCTCCTAATCAAGTTAGATTTCGTTGATGAGAATATGTCGGTAACGTCGACAAAGTCCTTAACGAACCACTCCTCCTTAACACCCCTCTTGATTAATTCATCACGAATAGCCAGTAGGTTTAATTGACGCTGAACCTCATACTCAATAACCTTAGGTATAAGGCTCAGGTCCGGCACACCCTTAATCTCCGTCTTAGCACCGCCCTCTATTGATACGTTGACATCCTGCCTAACAGTGCCAAGCCCCCTCTTTGCCTTCCCCGTCATCTTAATACTATGGCCTATGTAATAAGCCACCTCCATGATTTCCTGAGGACTGTAGGTAAGTATCCCCGTGGAAATCTCAATAAGCGGTATACCAAGCCTATCAAGCCTATAGACAACGGTATCGCCTCTCTCCTCAATCTTTCTAGCTGCATCCTCCTCAAGAGCAATTGTTTGTATGGGCACTTTATAATCAAAGAACTTAGCGAGACCATCATGCGCAATAAGCATAGTCCTTTGAAAACCAGAAGTGTTTGATCCATCAATCACGGTCTTCCTCATGACATAAATCTCATCAAATATCTTGGCATTGAACATCATGGCTACGGCCAAGGCAACCTCGAGAGACTCAGGGTCTGGGTCATGCGGCGGCTCCTCATCAAGCTCCACAAGGCAGGTGGTATCATAATAACCCTCATATATAAACGTCCTATGCTTCCTAAACTCCCAAACAGCCGCTGGATCCACCTCACCTAACTCACTCATGCTGGGTCTTAGCCTCCTAACGACCCTAAAGTGCGGTTCATCATTCCTAACCACAGGAGGACAATTACAGAATAGCTTCCTACCAGTATTCAACTGGACATGTATCTCTAAGCCAACCTTTAACCCAACAGCCCTATAATCAACAGGCACAGCATAACGTATAACTGGGATTTAATTTATTTTTCAATCATCCACGTAAAACAACCCATAAGCCTCCTTACACACTCAACTCTAAGTGAACAACCGGTAATAATTATGGAAGTAATAGCTATGTCTTCGGCGTGACCATGATCGTAACCATTTAAAGAAGGCCGTGTATTAACCACGGTTATATTGCGTGAACAACATGGAGCTTAACATCCTAATTGCATTAAAGGATAAACCCTTTTAAAAGGGGATCATTATCTAGAGTACTGAACTGAGTATGGCACCACCGTTGAAGCGGGTTGATAAGTACGTGTGGGAGATACCGAAGGGATACAAGCCATGTATGAAGGTACCGGCCAGGATATTCGCAGATGACGATTTAATAGAGAAGATGAAGACGGACATGACACTGGAGCAGGCGGCTAATGTCACGTGCTTACCCGGCATTTATAAGTATAGCATAGCCCTACCAGACGCACACCAGGGCTACGGATTCCCAGTAGGCGGTGTTGCGGCAATGGATATGGAACAAGGTGTAGTAAGTCCAGGAGGAATTGGCTATGATATTAATTGTGGCGTGAGGCTTCTTAGAACAAATTTAACAGAAAAGGATGTTAGACCTAAACTAAGAGAGCTTGTGGATACGATATTTAAGTTAGTACCTGCTGGCGTTGGCGAGACTGGGTTACTTAGGTTGTCATTCGGTGATTTAGATAGGGTTCTTGAGGATGGTGTTGATTGGGCTTTGTCTAAGGGCTATGGTTGGAGCGATGATAAGAACTTCATTGAGGAGTTTGGGCATTATGAAGGTGCTGATGCAAGCAAGGTTAGTCAGAGGGCTAAGGAGAGGGGTAAGGATGAGCTTGGCACTACTGGCAGTGGTAACCACTTCATTGAGATTCAAGTCGTTAATAAGATATTCGATGCGAACCTAGCCAAGAGGCTTGGTATTGAGCAGGAGGGTCAGGTAATGGTTCTGATACATACTGGTAGTAGAGGTCTTGGTCACCAAGTCGCCACTGATTACATAAGGGTTGCGGAGAATAAGATGAAGCAGTGGGGCTTGTTCCTGCCGGATAGGGAGTTGGCAGCGATGCCCCTGAGCACCAAGGAGGCCCAGGACTACCTAGCTGCCATGAAGGCCGCGGCTAACTACGCATGGACGAATAGGCAAATAATAACGCACTGGGTTAGGGAAGCCTTCAGGAGGGTCTTTGGTAAGGACCCGGACAAGCTTGGTCTTGAGATTGTCTATGATGTCGCCCATAACATCGCTAAGATTGAGGATCACGTGATTGATGACGGGGGTCACGTTAGGAGGGTTCTCGTGCATAGGAAGGGAGCCACAAGGTCATTCCCAGCGGGTAGGCTGGAGATACCACCTAAGTATAGGGATATTGGACAGCCCGTCCTAATACCCGGTAGCATGGGCACGGCATCCTACGTATTGATTGGTTTACCAACGTCATTCCAGGTAACCTTTGGTACGGCACCTCACGGAGCTGGTAGAACGCTAAGTAGGTCGGCCGCGGTTAGGATGCTACCACCAAATAAGGTTAGGAGTACTCTGGAGAGTAGGGGCATTATCGTGAGATCTGCAGAGAGTGAGATAATATCTGAGGAGGCGCCTGAGGCTTATAAGAACGTTGATAAGGTAGCTGAGATTGCCGAGTTAACTGGTATGGCTAAGAGGGTCTCGAGGCATACACCCATTGGTGTTGTTAAGGGCTAAGGCTTTATTGCTTTAAACCATTCCCAGCTGGATAATAGTAAATCTTTAAAAAGGTGCCCGTTTCTTATCCTGCGTAATGAGTGATCGAGGAATTACACTGTCTAAGGAGACTGTTACTTATCAGGTTAGTGGTGTAACGATAATTGAGGAGTGTCCGAGGGATTTGAAGGCACTGGATGGTGAATCAATTAAGTTATTTGGTAAGTGGCCCTTTGATAACGTTATTGTTAAGGACCCAGGTCTTAGGAGATACCTATGTCTTAAGCCCATGTACTTACCGCACACGAGTGGTAGGTATCAGAAGAGAAAGTTTGGTAAGGCGAAGATACCAGCCATTGAGAGATTGATTAATCAATTAATGCACCCAGGTAGGAACGCTGGCAAGAAGCACAAGGCCTATAATATTGTTAAGAGAGCCTTCGACATGGTTTATCTAAAGGCAGGCCAGAATCCAATACAGATCTTTGTTGACGCCCTGGTTAATGCTGCACCAAGGGAGGAGATCACTAGGGTCGTATATGGCGGTATTGCATACCCAGTATCCGTTGATGTTTCGCCATTGCGAAGACTAGACCTAGCCATCAAGTGGATAATTGAGGGAGCTAGACAATGTTCCTTCAATAATCCTAAACCCATTGAAGAGTGCCTTGCTGATGAGATAATCGCTGCCGCACAGAATGACCAGAAGTCCTATGCCATTAGGAAGAAGGATGAGATGGAGAGAGTAGCCGCAAGCGCAAGATGACAATACCTATTACTCTATATTCAACTACTCGCAATAACTTAATATTAACCTGCATGAAACAATACACCATGCACTTCTTAAATTTTAATATTATTTTACTGGCCACCCAGGAGGAATATTTATTTAACTAAGTAATTCAATAATTACTCGTAATGTCAATCGCAGAATTGATATGGGTTGAGAAGTATCGTCCTTCGAGGATTGATGACATTATTGACCAGGAGGAAGTTAAGGAAAGAGTGAAACAGCTTCTTAAGACTGGTAACATGCCTCACATGCTTTTTTATGGTCCTCCTGGTACTGGTAAGACTACGATGGCTCTTGCCATAGCCCGTGAGCTGTATGGTGATGCTTGGCGTGAGAATGTCCTTGAACTAAACGCAAGCGACGAAAGAGGAATAACAACAATTAGGGAGAGGGTTAAGGAATTCGCAAGGACTGCCCCTATGGGTAAGGCACCGTATAAGTTGATAATACTTGATGAGGCTGATAACATGACATCCGATGCACAACAGGCCCTTAGGAGAATGATGGAGATGTATGCGAACGTGACCAGGTTCATACTGATTGCCAATTACGTGTCCAGGATCATCGATCCAATACAATCCCGCTGCGCCATGTTTAGATTCTCGCCGCTTCCTAAGGATGCTGTTCTTGGTAGGCTTAGGGATATTGCTTCGAGGGAGGGTGTTAAGGTTACTGATGAGGCCCTCGAGGCCATCTGGGACATAAGCCAGGGAGACATGAGAAAAGCAATAAACACACTACAGGCAGCGACTGCCACGGCCAGGGAAATAACGCCTGAGGTTGTTTATAAAACCGTGGGTTATATAGAACCTAAGGATATTTTTGACCTAGTAAATATTGCACTCAATGGCGACTTCATTAGAGCACGGGATAAGTTAAGGACTTTAATGTATGAGCATGGTGTATCCGGAACTGAAATACTGAGGGTAATACAGAGACAGATAATGAGCGGTGCCATTAATGTTCCTGATGAAGCTAAGGTTGAGATTGCTGAGACAGCGGCTGACATTGATTATAGACTCACTGAGGGTTCTGATGAGGAGATACAGCTTTCAGCTTTCCTGGCTAGGCTAATGTTGATTGGTAAGAAGTATGGGTTAGTAACTGGTAAGGAGACCAAGGCACCTGCCAAGAAGAGGTGACACTAATTGTCTAGGAAAATACCATGGATAGAAAAGTATAGGCCGCGTAAATTATCTGAGGTTGTTAATCAGGAGGAGGCTAAGAAGGCGTTACTTGATTGGATAAATAGCTGGGAGAAGGGTAAACCAAGTAGGAAGGCTGTGATGCTTGTAGGCTCACCTGGCACTGGTAAGACAACACTTGCCTATGCATTGGCCAATGAGAAGGGTTATGAAGTTCTCGAGCTTAATGCAAGTGATGTAAGGACTGGCGAGAGGATTAGGCAGATAATTGGTGGCTCGATGAAGATGGGCTCGCTCTTTGGCTTTAGGGGTAGGATTATACTATTTGATGAGGTTGATGGATTAAATGTCAGGGAGGATAGGGGTGGGTTGGCAGCGATTGTGGAATTGATTAGGGAATCTACATGGCCCATTATAATGACCGCAAATAATCCGTGGGATCCTAAGTTCAGGGAGTTGAGGGATGAAGCTGAAGTTATTCAGTTAAAGCCTTTACGTGAGAATGATATTTTAACAATATTAAGAAGAATATGTAATAACGAGGGTATTAAATGCGAGGAAGACGCCTTGAAGCTTATTGCAGAAGCTTCTGGTGGTGATGTTAGGGCTGCGATAAATGATTTACAAGCCGCTGCTGAGGGTAAGAAGGTCTTAACAAAGGATGACGTTACAGTAACAGAGAGGGCGCACCAATTTGATATGTTTAAGGTGCTTGATAAGGTATTTCATGCAAGGAGGTTTGATGAGGCCAGGTCTGTCACGTTCTTACCCAGTTTTGATTGGGAGAATTACTATCCATGGGCGTTGGATAATATACCCTCTGTATATGCTAAGTCCATAGAAGCTGTTAGTGATGCCTTCGATAATTTATCACTATCCGACGTAGTTAAAGGTAGGATTACAAAGACTCAGGAGTGGGAGTTGATGCCGTACATGCTTGAGTTAATGACGGCGGGGGTAGCGCTAGTGCGTAATAAACCTCCGCTTCCTAGATTCGCTAGGTTATCATTTCCTGAGAGGATTAGGCTAATGGCCAAGACAAAGGAAATTAGGCAACTAAGGGATGCATTGATTAATAGGCTTAGGGTTGAACTTCATGTTAGTAGTTCCGAGGTATCCTTATACTACATACCATTACTTAGGTTAATGGCAACAAGTGATACCTTCAAGAAGAAGCTACTTGAACGCCTAATGAAGATCATGGGTTACTCGCTGGAAAGTGTTGAGAAGACACTCGGCGTTGGAGGGGTGAACACCAGTGGTGAGGGTGAGGGGGGTCAACGTAAGTCGCCGAAAAGACCCGGAGGGTAATTATGTCGTTGTCATGGACATCGAGACTTATGAATTATTAGAACCATCGTTAAGCAAGTTAGGCTTAAATGCTGAATTCATGGGTAATGTTGTAATAATTAGAGATAGATCGTGGAGCCGCATTAACAAGTTAATGAATATAGCCCGCGAATTGGGCATTAACTTGAACGAGGATTAACACCTCTTTGCTCGGTACTTTTTACATTCTCTGATTTACTATGGGTTGATAGATGCACCGTCACATACGCCTTATCAAGACCTTTCATTATTATTACGAACCTAGTAATTATTATTATAATCGCCGTAGCAAACACCGCAGTCTCACTACCTAGTAATGACCTAAACACTAGGTATATTATACCACCAAGCACTGCTACTGTTGCGTAAATATCGCGTCGGAAAATTGTGGGAATCTCACCGGCTAGCACGTCCCTAACAACACCACCACCTGTAGCAGTCACCGCAGCCATTAATATCACGCCAAGTATGTTAAGTCCATGCTCAGCGGCTATCTCAGCACCCACGGCAGAGAACGTGCCGAGACCAATCGCGTCTGCATACATGAGCGCATTCCTATATCTGGAGATGCATGGGTAGAATACATAGGCCATTAATGATGCGATTATCGCCATTATTGGATAGGGCAAGTAAACAATATTCGTTGGTGGAAACACGCCAATGAGGATGTCCCTAATTATACCACCAGCAAGGGCAACTGATGAACCAAGTACAACACCGCCTAAAATATCTAGGTCTTTCTCATATGCCTTAAAAGCGCCGGATGCCGCGAACGCCATTATCCCAATATAATTAAATATGTTTATTAATAGGTTTACGAAACCCACGGAAGACGAAGTACGTACTAGGTATTTAATCCTAACTATCCATTTTAATTACACACCTAAAAGCGAGCATCCCATTATCTTTGCCTAGTCCCTAAGACATGGAGAGTTTAAGTTCACTATTAATTTTAATGAGCCATACCTAAACCTATTAAAAGTAGCCTTGACTTAGTAAATCGTGATTAAAGCAATCGATGAAATCTTCAAGACCGCATTAAGTAGGCCATGTGATAAGTTAGTTTACAAACGTGAATTACCACCAAACCAGAAGATTATACCTCGCTTCATAATTTATGACGTTTATGACCCTCCTAAAGACCCTGATCTATTTAACTATAGGTTAAGGGTAACTGGGGTCGTTGAGAATAATATTGAAATACCGTACGTGGACCTACTCACAAAAGCACCTTGTATGGACCTAGTTGCTGATTTTCACTGTGTTACGGGATGGAGTGTGTTAAACGTAACATGGAGAGGCGTGCCTACTAGATACGTAATTGATATGGCAAAGCCTAAAGGCAATTATGTAATGGCCGTAGGCATTGATGGTTACACAACAAACCTACCACTGAGTACCCTGCTTGAGAAAACAACAATAATTGCCTATGCAATGAATGGGAAAATACTGCCTAGGGAGCATGGCTTTCCACTGAGGCTTGTTGTGCCGTCGCGCTACGGCTGGAAAAGTGCTAAGTACCTTAGTGAGTTAATTGTCATGGATAGTAATGAAGCTGGTTATTGGGAATTACTTGGTTATCATGATAATGGTGATCCATGGCTTGAAGAGAGGTTTAGTGAGGGTAATCCAGTAACGATGAGAAGGAGAGTTAGAGTGGTGAGGTGACGCTTATGCGTAGTCCATGGTATATAAGCATCAGTGACTGCTTGCTCTGTGTCCTTGAGTCCAGGTTCAGTGAGTTGAAAAGATTGGGCATTAATGACGCTAGATCCTTCACTGACCTGGGGAAAATCGTGATGGAATTAGCGCCTTTGGGTAGGACAACCGTGTTTACTGAGACGTTTAACTACATGGCAAGATCCCTTAATAATGTGGATCCACATGCCGATGAGAAGTTAATGCTTGAAAGAACTGCGAGGGAATTAATAGGTAGGTTAAGCCTTAGTGATGATGTTATTGATTATGTAAAGCTCGCAGCTTCGGCAAACTCTGTTGACATACCAATGAGAGGTTACGATTTTAGTGTTGATGACTTCGTGAAGAACATACTTGAGGAACCAACTTGGTTAGGCACAAATCCCATAGATCTAAGGAATGAGCTTAATCATGCTAGGAAAATCGCGTATCTAGTTGATAATGCTGGTGAGTTTCAATTCGACTTATTACTCATTGAAAAGCTGGCTTCGATAGGTATTAATGTCGTGGTATACGCTAGAGATAAACCATATGAGGTTGATGTTACATACGATTACGTTATCAATAAAGCGAGAAACGCAGAGGTTAGGGAGCTACCAGGTAATTACTCGGCATTTTGGTATGATGAAGTAATTAGGGAATTGATGAATTATGATCTCGTTATCTCCAAGGGTCTTGATAACCTGGAGACATTTATGGAAAAAAGCCCAATACTTAAAAATGTACTATTCCTGTTTAGAGCCAAGTGCCCATTAATAGCCAGGTTATTTAGTGTCGAGAGGAATAAACCAGTCATTTCAATGGGGCTAAATTATCACCAACCATAATTAATTAGTGTACTGGTTTCTGCACCCGTTACTATAAAGAACATTAATTGCTCATCATTGCTTAAGTATAACTTACCGTTTAGCACCGCCGGTATATAGGTAATGGGTAAATGCCCGTTGCAATTTACCGTAGTACCCTGCGAAACCTCAACATTGCCTGATGCACTTAAACTCGACACACTCGTAATCCTATTATTGGTAATAGCTAGGCCTAATTCAAGGGCGCCCTGGGTATTTGCGCTTATTTCAACAGCCTTTGTGAAGGAGCATGTTAACCCTCCAACGCTGAATCCATTTATGTATAGGTTTTCCTGGGTTGGGTTTGTTATGTTTATTGTTAATTCAGCACTTCCATTAGTGCCAATTAATAACTCACCAGTGGCGCTGGGTGTAGTGGTTATCCAGGTGGATGTTGGTATATAGGAGTGCGGTGCTACGGGTATTCCTAAACAACCTGCGGCTAATGATGGTGTTGAATTAATGACTCTGCTTAGATATTCATTTATTAGGGTTTGAGCCTCCATGGGGCTTATCGTACCATTAAACAATGCCTTAATTATCGAGGTTATATTACTCATAATACTATTATTAAGTTCCACATAGCATAACATGGGTGTCACTCCGCTAATCCCATGTTGCCTTGCAAGGTTCTGGACAGTAGAGTTCACGTATGATAGGTAATTCCTCGTCATATTCACAGCCCAAATAGCGTAATGCACCTCGCCCTCATAATTATGAACCTTATAACTGCATTGATTTAGCACCTGCATTATCAGAGTCGTATTACCACTATTGAAGGCATTGATTAACTCGGACTTGCATTGGGAATACGTATTGATAATGTAGGGTGTTAAGTTCGATAACCCAACATTACTTAATTCCTTAGTAATATTCATGAATTTAATAATTATGACTTGTGTAGTGTTTGTTTCATTAATTAACGCCTTTATCTGCCCTAGGCAGGTGGTATAATTATTGATAAAATCGTTAGCCATGACGTAAACCTCAGGCTCATTCAATGGCTTACTCATCAATAAGAATAATGTCTCATTTATTTTACCCATGCATTCCATTAATTGTGGTGGCGTGGGAATGGTCGTGTTTAATGACATTGATAGCCGATTAATAGCCCTTGAAGTATTCTTACTTAGTGTCATGAGGTATGGCGTAAGTACTCGTGATAGCACGTAAGTCCTCAGTCCTGGAGGAGTTAATAGTGAGATTGTTATTACCTCGATCTTTATAATAACTATCTGCCTAACTGTCGAGTTATAACCAGCGCTTAATAATGCGTTGTATGTCATGTTCAGTATATTCATGGTAGTATTTAGACCTATAAGAGCGTTAGGTGGCACGTAATGATGAAAACTCTTCTCCTCATTACCCAATATTGCCATGCTCATATTAATTATATACGTTGCATTATCACTCTTACTCAATACTGATAACGCCCTTAATGTGAAGTTCACTAGGCTTTCATTACTCAATAAATTACTAATTACAGTATTATTTACCGCTGATGTTAATGAGACGTAATTATTAATTACCGTCTGCGTTGAATTAACGTGCGCATTAGTCATTAAATGAGAAGCCAGATTAATCGCGTTATTCAACGTAATAATAGCACTTAAGTAATTACCTATATTGGCATAGGACTCAGCCTCGTTAATTAACTCAATTAAAGCCGTAGAATTAATACCACTGGCATTTAACGCCTCAATCCAATGCTCAGCTATGAATAAATGAACGTAATAAGATGCAACAAGGCCCGTTACATTCACACCACTATTAAAATTAACGGAGGAATTAACACCCTGGGCATGCAAAACAGCAACACCCATAATAGCCAATAGGGTGATTCCTATAACGAGGAATACTAGGGATCTCATTGGGATAGAATTAGGAAATAGATATATTTAAGGAAGCGCTCGTGAAAAGACCGTGAAAAGCTAGAAATGCTATAACTGATTAATAACCTCGTATTTTACCCACAATGTAAGTACACCGCATCAAGCGGAGATATGCTGGTGAAAAACCACAACCAATACCCTTTCAACATAAAATATTTACGCAGTAAATGAACTGGAGCCCCGGCCGGGATTTGAACCTTATCCCAAGCTCAGCCCAGCTGGACCGGGCTAAGCTTGACGGGACCTCCCGCTTACGAGGCTTGCACGGGGCTATTGCCCCAGGGCGCTCCGACCAGGCTGAGCTACCGGGGCGAAACACTTGTTATGTTGCGTGGGTTTTAAGCTTTTCGTGATGTCTCTTATAGGAACTGACTATTGCTATTTAATTATGATAAAGCAATGATTATTATCTCAATAATTGAGAGATCTTTAAGTTGTAGATTGTACGTTACCTGTGTAGAGAAGAAATAATTAAGGGTATTGTACGATTCAGGCGTCTTCATATTGAATAGATATTGAAGAGCTGCCAGAGAGTATAATGATCACGTAATCATCACAAATGATAAAAATGAGCAACTGAAATCATCCAAAGAGTACTTAGTGCCTTTCTAAGGAAACTGGAGTATTATGAAGAAGATATTGCGGTTAGGAATCCAGGATTTTTAAGTACTCGCCTAAATGATGACAGAAGGTACTGCACTTAAGTACATTGGTCAGGGCAAGAAGATTGATAATACCGTGAATATAACTTATGAAACTTGATTATTAGATTTAGAATTCCTGGTTTGCCATTACATCCTCAACTGCTTGATTGAATAGGTAGCCTATTTCATGTACCTTGACTGTGTCCTCATGTCTGGGTCTTGTTACTGTGGCTACGTAAATCCCATAATCTGAGTGGCTTCCCTCCTCGGGCCCCTCAGGACTTCCATACGGTGAGAATAGTATTATGTGCGTTATGCCGCTCTTCATGATTAGAGCCCGTAATGCATTATCGAGTTGATTATAGATTTCACACTTAAGTTGCGGCTTTGTGTGTAGGAATCTGTCAAGCGCATTAATTGAGGCTATCACAGGCCTTGTCTGAGCCTCGGCTATTATGGCGCTTATTACATTGTTTATCTCCGTTGCTGGATCCACCTCCTGATTCATCCTTATGCTATACTTACCGTATGTCGGGTCCGTAATTGGTATGTTTATTAGTGACGCTCTGGTCAACTTAACAAGTGGCGACTGCGTAGGGTCTATGTTCGGCTCCTCCTTTACTGGTTCCATCATTAACACAGACCACCACGACTTATCAGGGTATTGCGGTTTTCTATTCTCCGTAACACCCCTCTCTATTGAGTTCATTAGTGATAGTAGGAAGTTAGTCTCACACTCCATGAACCCTTGGTACTCAAGCCCCAAAACGCCCAATAATATTGGCTGCATCTTGCTGCGCCACTACTTTGTCTTTAATATTATTTCTTAGTCATAAATATGACTTAGTAATGAGATGATTTACGTGAAGTCAATCTCAGGTTGCTTACTCTTCATTAATTCTCTAAGGAGTGCCGTGGCATAATTGCCACGGGGTAGTCTGAAGACTGTGTTTAATTCATTACCAACTAGGTTAATATTAATGATGATGGGTTTTACGGATAGTGACCTATAGCTACCCTTAATTGATAATTCAGGTATTGACTTAACCCTAAACATTGATAGATCAACACCTTCTCTCTTAAGCACATCAATCTCTATATCACTCTGAGGACCAGGTGGAAATTTGGTATTATAACCGACCAGGTGACCAATAGGAATCGCACGCCCCTTCACGATTAACTCATTCACCTTATCAACCATGGACTCATTTACGTAAATAACATGCTTAGTTGGTAATCCATGCTCATCAAGTAGTGCAATCATATCACCAGGCAATGCTCTATTTATTGGTAAACCTCTACCGATTCGCTCACTCAGGGCTAAGTTGAATAGGTATGATTGATAGGATTCAACATAAAGGATTAATAATTCACGGGGTAATTTCCTGAGAGCATTCACGAAGTCCCTGGGATTACTGGATAACTGCCTAAGCACAGCCCTCTCTGGGTAATATCTGTATCCCCTGGGCATTAATTCAAGGGCCTTCGAGTAATCACCAGTCCTCGCAATGAACTCCCTGATTTCCCTTATCCTTGGAGGCTCCATTGGATACGCATGAGCCAATAACTCGCTGACAGCGCTCTCAAACTCACCGAGAATTATGTGCCTACCTATGACGTGGGAATTCGGCCTCTTTAAGCCAAATCTTTGATAACCATAGTAAGTGGGTAAACCTCGCTCCATTAATTGATTAACCACGCAGTTAATACTATCCCTCTTGGAAATATCAATATTCCTAACCCTAATGGTGAATTCATTACCCCAAATATTGCCCGTAATGAAGGCCCTATCCATACCCACCACACTAAGCACCTTAATATCCCTACCAAAGTCACTAGGTACGTCATTAATCGAGATCCCACGCACGGAGACTATCTGCGAGGTTACGGCCACCGCATCCTTAAGGCCACCGAAACTAATGTCACGAGGACTAACACCAAGCTTCCTACTTAGTATTAACGATAATGTTATTGCGTCAATGCCCCTCTTCTCAATAATCATCCAAACCCAGGGACCAGGCTTACCAACAATCCTGGGTAGTGGCTTACCCGTAATGCTGGTGGGCACGACTTGCCCATCAATTAAGACCTCCTCAACTATGAAATCCTCGAGGTTCTGCTTCACCTTACCGTCAATACCCTCGCAGTCAGTAATGTAGTAATTCATTCCAATATACCTATCTAACCAGGCCTCTGATGCTAGTGGCATTTTTATTGACTAGGTAGTACAAGGAAATTTATTATTTAAGAATACATTGATTCGCGACCTCCGCAATAACTGAGTAAGTATTACTTAGGCATTCCTGGCATACAACTTTAATGACCTTATTACCCACTATCTCCACATAACCAAAATCCTCAGGCTTAATCCAACGACCACATACCGAGCACCTCCTGAGCCCAAGTAACCTATTTACCTCCCTAACTATTTCAGAAGTCTCATTGTTTACTAGGATATGCCTTTTATTGTTTATTACGGTTACGGCAATGACTAACTCCCTGACCCTCATTAGTGAAAGTTTTCTGAAGCTACTCATCAACTAAATACTCTCTCTGCGATTAATAAATTACTTCCAGACTTATGTATATAGCAAGTAACAGAGTTTACTGAAACTTTCACTTCACTTCCTGCTCACGACTCGATAGGCAATGCTCGATAAGCTCATCAACGCGGGTAAACGGTGACCTACGCACGTTATATCCCATACCCATTAACTTACCAATTAAGGATAGATAGTCACTAAGCCCCATACTCTGGGGCAGGGAAACAAATACATTACCAACGCAGTAATCAGCATCAGTCTTAACATCCATAGGCTTTGGTAAGGTTAGTATGAAGTCCTTACCAACAACCCTACTCACAGCCCTAACACCAAACCTGACAATAGCCGAGAAGACAGGGTCCGAAACCTCAACACCCTCAACCCTAGATAACGCGAACTTACTATACGGTATCAAGCCGGGGTTAGACCAATCAACCACATAAATACTAGACTCATACTGCCTGGATAGGTAGACGGAGAACGACCTCTTAACAACCATACACTTAGCCTCCAGGTCTATAGTCAACTCCCTACTAACCAACTTATTCGGCACAAGGTCAGCCGGCTCCCTAACACCCGCTAATATCGACTCAGGGTTCTCGTAGAATACGGCAAGCCCAAGGTCTAGGACATTAATATCATTAACAAGCTTGAGGTAGTTATTCATCATTATCAAATCAACCAGGGAAAAACTCCTCCTACTAAGCAAATCAATCAACTCCCCAGCCAAATTCGCCTCCCTAATCAACCCCCTCCTATATTGAATAGCCAATGCATGAACATCCTCAATAAAACCGGCATTACCCGTCAACCCATTCCAAACCCTCAAAAACACACTGTTAATTGACTCATCATAACCACCACCAACCATCACAATAAGCGAGAGAGCCTGCTTCATATTCCTCATTAGCAACTCATCTAATGTTGTGTAATCCTCAATTAAGCGCCGCCAATCGGGATAATCAATGTACCCAAGCACGCGATACTCCTTATTAATGGCTTATTAATAAGCCATTGCTGTGTATGTACTCGCCAGTAAGTGGGCTAGGTCTATGATGGCTTGGCCACTTGGCATAGCGATTAGTAGGGAGGCGCCTGAGTCGATTATTAGGGTAAGGAGTGAGTATGAGAATTCATTCCTCATAACCGTTGGTGACGTCGTTACGATGAACGTGATTAAGTATTGGAAGGTGCCCAACCTGGCATTCATGGATCTAAAAACCAGGAGAACCATTGGCATGGGTATGGAGGTTACGGGCTTTGATAAGGTCATTAATATCGTGAATAAGCCAGCTACACTGAGTGTTGACATAATTAATACAGTGAGGGGTGCAATAATGGATGCGTTAAGTGGATCGCGTATACTTATTCAGGTTGATGGTGAGGAGGACTTACTTGCAATACCTGCCGTGCTCCTTGCGCCGAGGGGTTCATTGGTATTGTATGGTCTCTATACTGGTTACTTAATTGCCATACCCGTGATTGATGAGTATAAGCTCGCCATGTTTAAATTATTCTCAATGATGAAATCAAGTGATGCCTAGACCATACGTGATTATTGTCTCGGCTGCCTCGATAGATGGTAGGATAGCTAGTAAGACAGGTTATTCAAGGCTTTCATGCTCTTTTGACCTCAGGAGGCTTCATGAGGTTAGGGCTAGTGTTGATGCAATAATGGTTGGGGCAAATACCGTGATTATCGATGATCCATCATTAACGCCTAGATACGTTAAGGCAGTTAAGAATCCCATTAGGGTCGTCATTGATGGTCTGTTAAGAATACCATTAACGGCTAAGGTTGTGGTGAATAAGGAGGCACCTACAATAATCGTTACAACGGAATCCGCGCCGATCGATAAGGTGATGGCGTTAAAAAATAATGGTGTTGATGTTTGGGTTATTGGTAAGGACAGGGTTAACCTTAAGGAAGCTCTTGAGAGGTTGTATGAAGAGAAGGATGTTAGGAGGGTTCTTGTTGAGGGTGGTGGTCATCTTAATTGGGAGTTGATTAAGGAGGGCCTTGTGGATGAGGTTAGGTTGACAATCTCGCCATACGTGTTTGGCGCAGGAACTTCATTTATTGAGGGCGAGGGATACCCAACAACCATGGAAGGGCCTAGATTAAGGCTTAAATCCGTCAACTTATGTGAATGCGGCCAGGAGGTTATACTCAATTATATTATTGAAAGAGGTTAATTCATTAATGGATACCTTACTATACTATGTAAAACATGTAGTACCAACTAAGAAGCCATCCGCCTTAATCCTCATCATCAACATTGCCCATAACTCCCTTAACCTAACTAACCCATACATGTAAATAAAAACATATAAGGCAATTAATCCTTTAGTAATACAGGCATAAACGTAATACACGCATAAAAGCTAAAGTAAGAATAATTAATACAGCAATCGTAAAGATGATTTAGCTCTGCCCGATTAACTTTTATGAATAACCGGAGTAAAAAAGCCTATAGTAGATATAGGTGATTGGTATGGGCTTATCCAAACCATGGGCTCTAGCCTTATCAATACTTGTCCTAGTGATGGCAATAGCCCTTCTTCTCACAAACCAGTACTTCTTAGTGCTCAGGCATGGTAAACCTATTGAGAACCCATCAACACACTTCTCACTACCCTCCAATGTCCATGTATTTATGGTAGGTCCTAAATCATTGATTAACAATTTGACAAGGATGGGCATACCATCAAGCTCCATAAGTCTTATCACCCCCAATGAATTACCATCGATACTTAATGATTCTGTAGTAATTATTGATTGGAACTACGTAAATAAGACCTTGCACATGAGCTATGATGAACTAGCGAAGGCTTTAGAGAACTCAATGGGTAGGAATGACCTTGTTGTAATCATTAGCGAAAACCCAAACGAGGTTTTAATGCTTGAGGAAACCATAGCCGTTGCCTGGGGTAATTATTACCGCAGTAAGGTCATAGGCTTCCCGGTATTCCCTGTCAATGGTCCCTCATACGTAGTTGGCTTTGGCAGTGCAGGTTTAATAATTAATGTGGTACCCATCAACCAAACTCAACGATTAAAATTGGAAATAGAGTATTGGTACAACACGACCCATAAAATACCGATGACGATTGGTACGAACCTTAATCCCACAAATCAGGATCCATGTCTTTATATACAGACTAACTATGGTGGACAACTCAACGGACAGTACGGCTGGTTCTTCAGTACAGGTCTTCAATCTATAGAAGCGTATTACAATGGATTGCGGTCTACGTATCAATTCGATTATTGTATTATAGTTGCTAATTCCATGAGTACGGGAACCACACCCGAGATCCCCGTTGAATACCTTGGGTTCATGACTTACCAACCTGGTTTTAGTGGTGGTTACTTCGCCTATTATAGGGCTGGCATTAATATGACAACTGCGTGGAATAATTACTACGGCGTACTCAACGGCATTAATTCATACATGGGGTACGTAGGCGGTACCGGCATAGAGCCAGGTACAATAACCTGCACGCCTGGCGTATTAAGCTACATTAGCATATCGGTACCCTTACCATTGGGAGCCACGCTGAACTTCCAGTTCCAATCAACGGCATCTGGCACAAGTACAACCGATAGGAACTTCATAATGGACAGTCAATGGACTCCCACGGTTGCGCTCAACGATATTGTTTGGTGGTTCGCATTCCTTAATCAATGGACTTGCCTACCACAAACAACCAGCGCTGGGGCTTGGTATCCGGTGGGTTTTGAGGTTGATAGCGGCGCGTGGGCGTTGGTCCAGGGTTCCAATAAGTTTAATACCGTAGTTTCGCCGGTCTATTGGGAAAGAGGTGTGGTGTGTTACGGCTCTTACAAGAACTCATTCAGTAGCGTTGTGTACTTCGTGCTTGAGTACCAACCAGGCACGCCCTGGACTGTTAAGCAATTATCAATTAACTACCCATATGGCGGTACATATAACGTGATTTACGGTACTAATACATGCCCATGATCATTAACAGGAGTAACCTATTCTAACTTATTAAAAACGGTCTTATCTCATGTTCATCTCAGGAATGATCATTCAAAAGGGGAACGTTTAATCTATATTACTAAAAATTACTAAGTAGAGACTAAGGATAAAGCATAATATAAGCCATAAATAGAGTAGTTAATTAATGATGGAGATCTTAGTGGGTACTTGTGGATTTCCCACGTCGCGGTCTAAGTATTATTCGTTATTTAAGATTGTGGAATTACAAGAGACTTTTTATGATTTTCCGACACAGGAGAAGATGAGCAACCTGAGAAGGGAAGCCCCTGCTGATTTTCGGTTTGCAGTGAAGGTATTTCAGGGGTTAACGCACACGAGTGATTCGCCCACATGGCGTAAGATAAAGAGAGCTAGGCTCATGGGTAACCTAAGTAATTACGGGTTATTGAGACCCACTAGGGAGAACCTGGAGCTTTGGGATGAGTTTCTAAATGTTGTGAAGGTTCTTAATCCGTCGTTTTACGTGTTCCAGACACCACCGTCAATGAGGATTGCTGAGGATAATGTAAGAGACGTTATTGAGTTCTTTAGATCAATAGGCAATAGTGACAAGGTTGGGTGGGAACCTAGAGGTTCTAGTTACGATAATCCTGGGCTATTAAGGAGGGTCTTTGAGGAAACGGGTATTGTACACGTGGTCGACCCATTCAAGAGGAGTGCATTGGTTACGCGGGATACGGCCTACCTCAGGTTGCATGGTATTGGTAAGGGTGAGGTTAATTACTCATACAAATATACAGACTCTGATCTTCAACAATTAAAGGATGTGGTAATGAACATTAATTCATCGGTTGTGTTTGTTATGTTTAATAATGTGCATATGCTTAACGATGCCCTTAGGTTTAAGGAGTTATTGAGGTAATGAGTATGTTCAGTAAGTTGGTCGCTGAAAAGGTCTTGGAAATTCTCGGTAACGACCCCATTAAGGTTCTTGACCAATGCAACTGCTTGAATTATACGTACGTGTTGATAAGGACGGGATTAGGCGAGTTCCTAGGGCTTGCATATACTCCTATTGAGGATCTCAGGGCTGGTGAAGTAGGTACTATCCCTAGGGTTGAGGAATTGCCTGATCTAGTCACAAACCTTGACTCACTGGTTAGAGCTATGGGCATAGCCCTACTTAATGCAGTATCTCATTACTTAGTAACCCGTAACAGACTAAGCCTATTACCCAGCGACCTAAAGAGTGAAATTACCAGGTTACTAAGGCCTAGATGCACTGCATGCTTCATTGGCAGCATAACACCTGTCGCAGAGAAGGCTAGTGAGGTATGCTCCGTGTATCAGCTGGAGAGAAGGAGTGATCTCAGGCATGGTAGTTATCCAGACATTGATACACCGTTGATAATACCGAACTGTGATTTATTGGTAATAACAGGCTCAGCCCTAATTAATAACACTATTGATTACATACTATCACTTAAAAAGAGTAACGCCACAGTAGTGTTAAGCGGGCCCTCCGCCGCGGCTTACCCACCTGTACTTCATGAGTTGGGTATTGATGTTATCGGTAGTTCTCTCGTTAAGGACCCCTACACAGCCATTGACTTACTAAAGCTTGGGGCTGGCTATAGGCTAATGGATAAAAGAGGATTGTTATTTAAGTACGTCTCTGTGAGGCACCATGGGGAAGGTACTCGTGGTAATTAACTGCGGTAAGACTAAGTCTGTTGATATGGATATTGTTAAGGCGAGACTTGGTAAGGTACCTGGTTTCGATCTTGAGAATGAGAATGAGTATAGACGGTTGCTTAGTGATTTTGTTAAGCCTGCTATCGATATGTATGACGGTCCGGAATTCAAGGCGCTAAGGCAGTTTAGGCGGTGTGTTAATGTTTTCATACTCTCCGCGAGGTATGGTTTAATACATGGTGATAGATCAATAATACCATATGATGCCTATCTCAGTAAGGCTCGGGTTGATGAGCTAATCTTAGATAGGTGGAGAAGTTATGGTAATTGGGATTTAGACAGACTTATGAGAGGTAATTGGGATGTTGCCATAATTAGGTTAAGTAAGGCATACCTTACTTACTTCGTGAAAGTAGTGGAAGACCCATGTAAATTAGGTCGTGAAGTTCATGTAATTGCTGGTAAGTATAACTCAATAAGGTGCAACAACGTAATTAATCATCATGTTAAAGGTATAGGGGATTCTCGGAGAGTATTAAAGGAATTATTGTCGGATGTCTGTGGTTCTTCGAGTTAATGTACCATAGAATATTTTTAAAAGTAATTAATTAAAATATCGTTTATTTATGGCATCTCAAACGAATATTTTAGTAAAAGACAGTTAGTTTTTTAAAGACTCCATTTCGTGTTACCATTAAAGTCATAAATATGAACAATAACACAAATAATGCACGTAATAGCATGAGCGAGGTAGGTTTACATAGGGTGCTTGGATTTTGGGACGTATTCTTTGCAAGCCTAGGTGGGCAATCCCCATTTCTCAGTGACTTAACATATGCCTCGGTAGCTTTAGCCATAGCTGGCTTGGCAGGGCCCGTGGCGATAATAATTGGTACGATTGTTGCCTTTATTAATGGCTTTGTAGTTGCACGATTAAGCAAGAGAATTACTGAAACTGGTGGCTATTATAGATATGCCACTAAATACCTTGGCGGTATCTCAGTAGGCTTCTTCATCGGCTGGAATTATCTATTCTATGCTATTCTTTATGGTGATGCTTATGTAATTGGTGCATCATATATTGCCCAATGGATCTTAGGCATTCCCTGGCAGGTAAGTCTCTCTATATCATTAATAATAATAACAATATTAGCCTATTTAGGTGTTAGGATCTCAGCAAGGTACGCAATCTTCGCTGGTTCATTAGAAATGATAGCGCTTATATTAATATCCGTAGTTCTATTATTAATTCCACACGGGATGTTCTTTAATCCATTTAGTTATGTATCTTCAGTATCATTGCCCACATTAATGGTTGCCGTAGTTTACGCAATAGCAATACCTACAGGGTATGGTACAATTGCACCACTGAGTGGTGAAGTTAAGAAGGCAAGAGAAACTATTAGTCGTGCTGTTGAGACAGTAATAATCACAGGAGGTGCCTTGGCCACATTAGCCATTTACTCAACGGCCGTCGCTGGGTTATCTTACATGAATATTCACGAGTTCATGAAATTCCTAAATGAAGCAGCAAGTAAGGGCTTATCACCTGTGGTGATAGTACTACATCACTTCCTAGGTATACTGTTAGACCCCATAATTATTTTCGTAATGATAAATGATGGTGTGCTTGGTGGTCTTGCATATGTATTAGCGGCATCAAGGACTCTTTACGCAATGGCTTATGACAAACAATTACCAATTGTATTATCACTTGTTAATAGTAAAGGCAATCCCACAATCTCCGTATTGATTAGTGCTTTATCGCTTGATAGTATTGCGTTAATAACAACTTACCTAATTGGTCCATTTAACGCATTTTTACTCCTTGGCTTCTTATCAATGCTTGCTAACCTAATAGTTCACCTATCATCTAATCTTGCCCTATTTAGGGCGGCGACTATGAAAATGAAGGCTGTACTGTATGGAGTTGATACCATGAGGGGATTAGATAAGGCCGTGTCCATTGCGGCAGTATTAATAACGATATTCACAGCAATAGAATCCACACTAGGCATAAACCCTGTTAAGTTGATGCCCTACTTCATTAGTCTAGCTATAATTATACTATACCTAGTGATAAAGGCATTAATAACACGAAGAGGATTTTTCAAAGCTGGAATCCATAACTATAGAATGATTAAATAAACTATTTCAATAATAGAAGTAATGGAAGGAGAACCAGGGATATAATTATCATTAATACCCATGGTAATAAGTACGAAATAACCATAACCTCAGTAAATAATATACTAAGCCACATACCTATAGCCATATTCAATGCATTCAAAGTGGCCAGTGATAATGCTGGATTCTCATGTTTAGCAACCAATACGTATGCTGCAGTCAATGTTAACTCATTAGTATAACCCATTAATCCACCAGCGATTATTATAGCCGCTATATTAAGCGTAGGTATAGAAATAAGGGGTATTGTACCCAACACCGTCAATGCAACTATCAGCAAAACCTTATTCCTAATGACATCGATTATTCGTCCTGAAAGCCCTCCAAATATGCTTGAAAATAGCATAATCGATGTCAACAATGAGGACAAGTAAAGAGGTAAACCCCTGGCAACTGCGTACGTTGGTAGTAAATTACCGGCTGCGTAATAAGCGCCCCAGAAGCCGCTGGTTGCTATACCAATTATTACTGCATTATAGCTGAACCTAATACGTAATCTACGCATGTAACCACCCTGAATGAAAAATATGGTAAATGCCAGTGGAATACCAATAATACTAAGCAATAGTATGGATGATTTCCATCCAAGGAAGGTGTACATAACGCCCCATGCTAATCCTATTCCTGAACCAAGACCAAAGGCGGCATTATAAATGCCAAGCAATGTACCTACTCTATCAGGATATGTTGTTGAGAGGATTGTAGCACCCGTTGAAAAGAAGAGGGCAGCACCAATTCCTGCAATTAATCTAAAGATCAGTATCTCATAGAAATTGCTACTGAATGGTATTAATGAACCTGTTATAGACATGATAAGTAAACCAAGACCTGCCGTCCTTGCATTGCCCATGTAGCTCGCGATAATACCCGCCGGTACTTGAAATGATGCAGCGCCAACAATGAACATTAGAGGAATTAAGCCAAGTAGCGCCTTACTTACCCTAAGCTCAATGCCAATTATCGGTAATGCCGGGGCCAGGTAAAACCAATAAACGCTATAGATTATTCTTGCTAATATTATGATTATGGCAATAGTACTTCTTCTCATTGGGATGAACTATGCAGTATCGCATTAATTTTTTATTATTTAAGAGCTATCCATGGTTTAATATATATTAATCTCTAGTTTATAGATAGTATAAATATAAGAAGTAAAACATATACTCTAATCTAAGTATTAACTATTCATTGTCTTGTATGAGTGCTATCTCTAGCATGGCTCTGGCGGCAACAGACCTTGTGTATATAGTTGGTGGTGCCATGTTAATAACAGTTGGCAGTGTTAATATGAATATTGGGAAGAAGAATGAACCTAGAGATCTCGGCATAGTTTTTATTAGTGGCGCCATTATGCTGTTAATAGGGACGCTATTTGATGTTCTTGCTGGCAGCGCATTGTCTGCTGCGGCCACGGCAGTTTTCGATGCGATCCTTTGGATGATTGGTATAGCAGCGACGGTGGGTAAAAGCAATTTATTTGCCATGAACCATGCATTACTTTATTCAGGGATATACTTTTTATTTGTTACAGTCTTGGCTGGATTAACGGGACAAGTACTATTAGCATTAGCGCTCCTTGTCTTAGCGTTCCAGGTATTGACAGCAGCAATAGCGGGTTATAGAGCAAGCGCTAGGCTGCATTGGACTTCAGGTCTCCTAGCAATTATTGATGGCGTATTATTCTTAATACTTGGTGCCATAGTATCACTAGGAATACCACCACCACTTGGTATAATACCGCCATGAGACTCAACGTCTTCTTAGGGTCAAAATTATCATATCTTATTCTCTACTTCCTCATCTTTAAGATTCACATCAATGTCCCTAAGCAGGTAAATAGCATTGTCAAATAATATTGACTCTAAATCATGTCTCGGTAATCCAGACGACTCTACACATCTTAGATTCATAATTACCTGCTTAAGCCTTAAATAAGGATAACCACCACCGTAAATGATCCTATCCGTACCCACTGATCTTACGAAATTCTTACCCATTAATGTATTAAATAATATGCATGAAATGCCAGTCGACTCTATGTAGACCCTATCATACCTCTTCATTAACTTAACTATTCTCTCAAGCCATGGATACGACATACCCTCAGATATGCCTAGGGCAGACAATACTAATTTGATGCTATATCTCTCGAGTAAATCATTGAGAATATCAGGCATAAGGCTTTCAAAGCATATATCCACGCTATATGGACATGGATCCAAATGCATTATGAGTAGTATATCATTTCTTTCGACATATTCAAGGATCGCCCTAAAGGCTTTCGTCTTTGTCGGGTCAAATAATTGAAGTGTCGGTGATACTACAATACCTTTAACATTCAATCCCTCTAATTCATTAAGTTTCTCATAAACGTACTTAGTACCTAGAGATGGATTAATGCTGGCTAATGGCACAAAGAAGTCATCGTAATTATTCATTGTCTCGTACCATAACTTTACATTGTCGTACATCCTCGATGACCACATACTTGTTAATTTAGTAATGAATTTACTCCAAAGCAATGCTGAGTATTGATCTTCTACCGATAATTTTCTGAGAAAATCATTAGGTAATATATGAAACAATGGCAAGGCATCTATTGGTTGTAAAACAGCCCTTGTAACTTTAATTGATGAAAGTCTATCCTTAACTAAGGATAAGTCTACAGACGGACATGCATGGAAATCAATTATCATATAGAATACATATAGTACCTGTGCTTTTAAATACTATGTTAATATATACCCTATATACTTCATGTCATAAGCACGTTCTTATAAAGCTCCCTAAGAACCTTCTTATCCGCCTTGGCAGTACTCGTCTTAGGCAATTCCTTCTCACTAATTATTACCTTATCTGGTACCCACCATTTTGGTATTTCGCCTTTTTCCACGAACTTCATTAGGTAGTTCTTGATATCGTCCTCCGTAACCCTCTGACCAGGTCTTGGAACCACGACCGCTATCGGCCTCTCACCCCACTTTGGATGAGGAATACCAATAACGGCAACTTCACCAACCGCTGGATGAGTACTGATTATGTCCTCCAGTTTCGTACTCACGATCCACTCACCACCACTCTTAATCACATCCTTAAGCCTATCCATAATCCATATATGGCCATCAGAATCCCAAACGGCCACATCGCCAGTATGTAGCCAACCACCGCGCCATAACTCCCTAGTCTTCTCAGGATCCTTGAAGTAGGCTGGCGTTAGCCAGGGTGATCTAACCACGATCTCACCAATGGTCTTACCATCCTTAGGCACATCCCTACCGTACTCATCGACAACTCTTATGAACGTTAATGGTATTTGCCTAAGTCCCTTCATTAGGTATGTTTCTTTCTTATCCTCAGGCCAGTTGAAGGATTGTGGCTTAAACAATGCCTGGGCAATCACTGGCGCCGTCTCCGATAAACCATAACCATTAATGACAATTATACCCCTAGACCTAGCCAACTTATAAAGACCCTCAGGCATTGCTGAACCTCCATTACCGTATTTAAGACCCCTCAGGTCGTACTTTGTTGAATCAGGATGCGTAAGGAGTAGATATAGTATTACGGGAACCCCATAAATATACGTAACCTTTTCCTCACTAAGCGTCTTCAGTATATAGCCCCAATCCATGCGCCCTGTAAAGACGTACTTTTGACCAGCAAGGAACATTGCATATGGACCTCCCCATGCATGCACATGATACATTGGTACAAGGGGCATTACAACATCTCTAATACTGAGTTCATAGGGTGGCGCAGCCGTTGAGATCGCGATGGCCGTTGCATGAAGCACTAATTGCCTATGAGTGAAGAATACGCCCTTCGGCGGTCCAGTAGTACCTGAGGTATAGAATAACGTGGCCACTGTTTTCTCATCAAGGTCCTTAAAGTCATAAGGACTTGAACTCTTTATTAAATCCTCATAATTATAGACTTCAATACCTGGAAGCTTTACCTGAGGAGGCACTGGCATATCAGTCATTAATACCACCTTCTTAACGGTCTTAAGCTTCGGCATTATTGCCTGTATTAACGGTATGAACTCATCCTTAACAAATAGTATTTCATCACCAGCATGATTAATCGTGTAGACCAAGTCCTCTGGTGAATATCTAATGTTTACCGTGTGTAATACTGCACCAAGACCTGGAACAGCGTAATAAAGCTCTAAATATCTATGTGAATTCCACTCTAATGCGCCAACCCTGGTACCCAGTTTCTTAGGATCACCTGGCTTAACACCAAGCTGCTCAAGCGCTGCGGCGAGTCTCCTAACCCTATCCCAAACCTGAGCAAATGTGAGCCTTAACTTAGGTGCGTCAGGTGGCGCATAAATAATTTCCTGCTCAGGGAATGTATCGGCACCCCATTTTATTAGGTTAGTAAGTGTTAATGGGTAGTCATAAAATTCAGTAGCTCTTTCTACCAGTTCTTCAAGAGACATCCTAATTAATGACATAGTATGGCCCTTAGGTTTAATCCTTATCATTAATATATAATTCTATATAGGATTTTAATAAAGGCAAAAGATAATAATGATAAATGACGATAATAATTTATAGTGAAAATCAAGATAAATATTATATAAAGTTAGAGCTAAGAGCAAGTACTATAGTTTTAGCGTTATTAGGTTATGTATAATTGATGTTGATTAATGGTGTTGATACATATATAGGATATTTATTAACTAGGTTTAAGTTGTCTAGGGTTTAGGTTGTCCTTAATGACTGATGTTTTGGATTTGTTTCCGCAGTATGCTGAGGAGTTGAAATTGTTAAGAAAAACTGCTAGGGAATATGCCCAGAGGAACTTCTCACCTGAACTTGCTAGGGAGTATGAGAAGAAGGAGGAGTTTCCATGGGATCTTTATAAGAAGGCTGGTGAACTCGGCTTACTGGCTCCATCAATACCCACTGATTATGGCGGTGGTGGTTTCACAACATACATAGCCGATATAGTCGTTACTGAGGAGTTAGTTAGGGCAGAACCAACACTAGGACTTGCAATAATGGCTGGTCCCTTCACATCTCACATGCTTTACTTCTTCGGCACCGAGGAGCAGAGGAAGAAGTACCTACCACCCGTTTATAGGGGTGAGAACACATTTTTTGGCGCATATACCGAGCCTGAGCATGGTACCGACATTACCCAGTTAAATACGGTTGCAGAGAAGAAAGGTGACAAGTACATAATTAGGGGTATGAAGACCTTCATAACAAACGCGCCAACAGCAAAGTACGGCCTACTCCTTGCACAGACAGAACCCGAGAAGAGACATAGGGGTCAGACACTATTCATAATACACACTGATTGGCCTGGTATTACCATTAGGAGATTAACGGGAAAGATGGGACAGAGGACAATCCCGGTTGGCGAGATCTACCTCGACAATGTTGAAGTACCTGCCGAAAACGTATTAGGTGGTGAGGAGAAGGGCTTGAACCAGGGATTCTACTGGACACTGGCGTACTTTAACGTATCGAGAATCGGCGTGGCAACCTTAGGCCTTGGCATTGCATTAGCTGCCTTTGATAAGGCCCTTGAGTATGCCCAAAAGAGAAATCAATTTGGTCAACCACTAATAAACTTTGAAATGATTCAGGAAAAGTTAGCCAGAATGGCTATGCTAATTGAGGCAGCTAGGTCATTAATATATAGAGCTGCGTATTATGTTGATGATTACTTAAAGTTTAAGATCGACCCAAGAGCCATGGGAGCAATCGCAGGCGCCGCTAAGGTTTATGGAACTGAGGTTGCTAATTACGTGGTTGACGAGGCCATACAAATACATGGTGGTTATGGATACTTTGAGGAATTCGATGTGGAGAGGTATTGGAGGGATCACAGGGTTACGAGAATTTATGAGGGAACTAACGAAATAAATCTACTAACAATAAGTGATGCCTTAAGAAGAGGCGTGTGGAAGCCATAGGTTTGGCTATTTAAAATAATTTTCTTATATGTTTAATATTCACTGATGCTATATATAAGTTATATTTAATTAATCTCCCTTGGGAACTTTACCTATGCCTAGATCACCAATTGAGTACATGGACTCTGTTAAAGACGGCAGGGTTGTTTACTACAGGGGTAAGAGAGTTGATGATATAACAACACACCCAGTGATTAGTATAGCGGTTAGGCATGCATCGGATTTGTTTAGCGTTAAGGAGAGATTGTATGAAGATCCTAATTACGGTCTCGTAAGTAAATACTTTAGGATACCCAGGAACACGAATGATTTACTTGATAGGTATAAGTTGATTTACGAAGATACGCTTAGATTCGATGGTTTATTTAACATAGTACAGGCCATTGGTAGTGACGCACTCTTCTCATTAATGATAATTGCCAAGAAAATTGATAGGAAGTACGGCACTAATTATTATGACAGAGTAATGAGGTATTACGAATATGCTGTTAAAAATGACCTCGCAATGGCTGTTGCACAGACTGATGTTAAGGGTAACAGGGCTAAGAGACCCCATGAACAGGAGGATAAGGACATGTACCTGAGGGTTATTGAGGTGCATGATGATGGCATAGTGGTTAATGGAGCCAAGATACACACAACACAGGGACCAGTAGCTAATGAGATAATTGTACTGCCATATAGAGCCCTCGTCGAGGAAGATAAGGACTATGCAGTTGCCTTTGCAATACCAGCGAATACCAAGGGTCTTAAATTTATCGTTAGACCCGTGCTTGAGTACGATGGTAACTCCAATGCCGTTAATGCAGCGAGTAGATTTGAAGTAGAGGCACTGATTGTTTTTGACCATGTGTTTGTACCGTGGGACAGAGTATTCCTATTCAGAGAGTGGGATCTGGCTGGGCAGTTGGCTTGGACTTTCGCGACATACCACAGGTTCACGGCAATATCCTACAGGGCAGCCACGGCTAATTTATACCTGGGTGCAGCACTTTATGCGGCTAGGGCTAATGGAATAGAGAATGCGCCGCATGTCAGGGATTGGCTAGTCCAAATGATTATGTATAAGGAGATACTGAGTATGGGTGCCATGGCTGCCGCCCTAGAACCCTGGATTGATGAGGGAATAGCCATACCAAACCCAGTTTACACGAACGTGAGTAAGCTATATGCCAATGCTCACTTCATAGATGTTGTTCATGGACTCATAGACATTGCAGGTGGTCTAATAGCCACAATGCCTTCACATGATGATTATGTAAACCTAGAGGAAAGGCAGTATATTTCGAAATACCTTAGGGGTGCTGTTGATGGCGATACAAGGTACAAAATAATGAGCCTAGTTAGGGAGTTAGGTGCAAGCCACTTAATGGGTTATTTATTGACGGCTATGATACATGCTGAGGGTTCTGAGGCAGCGAGTAAAATAGGCATGTTAAGAGAGTATAATTATAAGGAGGCTGAAGAATTAATAAATAAAATATTGAGTAAAATAAAAATTTAACCAAGAATTATTTCATAAAGATAAAAAATAAATACTTATTATTAAATTTCAGCGGAGACCGTGATAAATCTAAGGGTGGTTATAAAAGAAAATCAAAGAAAATAAAAGATAACTCTCAAATGAACGGTTAATACAGCGTCGCTAAAACTATTTTCCTCAAACTTTATTTATGGACCTGGGCAGACGACTTACTAAGTAGGATTCTTTTAATTACCATACTTAATCACGTTGATACTAATATGGAGAATAGGGAGGTTAAGGACTTAGGAAATTGATTAAAGTGCACCGGATAAGTCCCACCCATATAGAGATCTCATTCTGGTCGGCGTTAAGGCACTTGATGAACTAATAATGGTCAGGATGATGAGGACGCAACCTAACCAGGATTAACTAGGTAAACCGTACAACAGTCAATAGTAAGGCAAATTGATGTTCTTTTGCTTAGTAATTTCATGGGTTATGAAGTCAAGTATGGAAGGAGAAACGAGCGCATATGCACTAGGGTAGGTAGGATGAAGAGGGTACTAACGATACCAAGGAGAACGGAGTATATTGATGTAATACCTGCCCATATATTTTTATCAGTAACTCAACGTCTAAGGAATTTCATGCCTTCTCGAAGCCAAGCACATCTGCGTAATTGCTCAGATCAAGCAATCCATGCCCAGAGAAACTGATCAGAATAACCTTCCTCTCGCCAGTCCTCCTAGCCTCATCGGCTATCTCCTTAACAACAGGTAATACATGGGCTGTTTCCGGTGCAGGTACATAGCCCTCAACTTGGGCAAATATCTGGGCCATCTTAAAGACCGCCTCTTGGTCATAGTCACGACCCTCAACGTATCCCTTACTCATTAGGTAAGATAGTGTTGGTGCCACGGCGTGGTATCTTAAACCACCTGCGTAGATTGGTGGCGGTATGAAATCTGCACCAATGGTATACATCTTCAATTGAGGCAACACCCTACCTGTGTCAGGATCATCATACTTATAAACACCCTTAGTTACTTTAGGCACTTCCAATGCTCCAACCGCTATATATCTACGCCTAACCTTACCACTCCTCAACTCATCTCCAATGAACGGATAAAATGCACCACCCCAATTAGATCCACCACCAACTACGCCAATCATTACGTCGGGATCCTCACCAATCAATTCCATCTGCTTCTTGGCCTCAAGACCTGCAATAGTCTTAAACATTATATCGGCATTTATTACGCTACCAACCACGTACTTACCACCATTCTTCAACGCATATTCAGCAGACTCAGTTATTGCAATACCCAGGCTGCCTGGGTGATTCGGGTTTTCACGTAGTAATTTCCTACCGAACTCCGTTAAGTCACTTGGGCTTGGATTGACGTCGGCACCGTACATTTGCATTAAGTACCTCCTCAGTGGCTTGGCGTAGTAGCTGGCTCTAACCATGAATACGTAGGCCTTGACCTTAAATAACGCGGCTGCTAACGCCACCGCTGAACCCCACTGTCCAGCGCCTGTCTCCGTGGTCACGAACTTAGCACCATCCTTAAGCGCATAATATACCCAGGCAAGTGCCGAGTTTATCTTATGACTACCCGTGTACGTATAGCCCTCCATCTTTAGGTATATCTTAACTGGCGCATTTAGATACTCCTCAAATCTCTTCGCCCTAACCAATGGTGTTGGCCTACCCACTTGTAAGTAACGTTCTAGGACCTCCTCAGGTATTTTCACGAACCTCTCTGTGGAGAATTCAAGCCTTAGTGGCTCTGATGGTATTACTTGCTTCAGGAGCTCAAGCCTTTTGCCATTGTCTGGGTCGTATGGTGGTGATAGTGGTTCTGGTAGGTCTGCGAGTATGTTGTACCAGTGCGTGGGTATTTCATCTACGGGAAGGTCTATTCTATATTTTTCCATTCCCAGATAGTTACCACCGTGTCTTCCTGCCTATTTTTTCTTTATAAGCATTATCTGGCCATACATAAATTACTATTATTTAGAGTAATAATAAAGACAATATTTATGTCGTAAACAATTTAACCTCAATAGAATAATGAATTTATCTAATTACTTTGATGATCGCCTAATTTTCAGGATCTCTCTAAGTAATGATAATTCATCCTCAGATAGTTGATCCTTGAATTGTGTCATTAGGGTTATTACATGCTCCTCAGGCACATCCACGTATAACTCATCACCCTCCTTAATCTGCCTACCAACCATTAAATTACCCTCTATTGATATTGCCACTTCCATGCCCTTCTTAGCCTCTTGAATATTCTTACCCTTATCCTGTATTTGCATTATTGTGCCTATTCTCTTACCATCCCCCCTCATTAATGGATACCCAGGCTTTATCAATCCCTCAATTACTGCAACACCGACTATCACTGGATTACTTCTTCTGAATACATAGCCGGGAAGAATCCTTATTTTTCCAGGCCTTATATATCTATCAAGTTCCATCTCGATAAGCTTGGTTTTCTGCTCCTTATACCACTGGGTAAACTCCTCAACAAGCCTATAAAGTATTTCATTTCTAAATATCTTAACTCCATACTGCATGGCCTCGACCTCAATATCATGAGGAACCTTAACATTGAAAGCCAGGATAACTCCATATAACGGGTTCTTCTTCCTAACTATGGAAGCATCAACAACATCTCTCCTACTTACATTACCAACATCAGCCTTCCTAACAGGTATTCCCTGGCTTCTAAGGTAAATAACCATTGCCTCAAGAGTACCTAGAGTATCTGCCTTAGCAACAACACCTTCCTTATCAGTCTCTATCTTAACCTCCGAAACCTCCTCTCTAACCAACTTAACATACTCATCCAGCGAAGCTCCCTGAGGAACAACAAACACCGGTGCGCCTGGAACAACCTGCTCAAGACCATCAGCAATTATCTTAACACCAGCCGCAGCCCTAACCTCATCCATGAACATGTACCTATCCTCAGGATCCCTCATCTCATTAAGTGGCTTAGGCATCACAAGCATCTTGACCTTGGTACTCACATAACCCTCAAGGCCGGCCGTAACTATTAAATCACCCTTTCTAATAACTCCATCATATAGAACAACATCAGCCGTGACCCCCCAACCCTTTTCCTCCCTAATCTCCATAACGACCCCCCTACCAGGTCCATACGTTATCCTTAACTTATCCCTATTAAATCTCTGGCTTAACCCCGCCAGGACAACGAGCAAGTCGGCTAAGCCCTCTCCAGTGACTGCGCTTGTGGGTACAATAGGCACTTGGGCATCGAAATCCCTCACCCTATCGTACCTATCAGCATCCATCCCTAATTTATTGAATTCCTCTATTATCCTTGCAATGGCCTCCTCAACCCTACCCTGGACATCCTCCCTCTGCTTTTCGTATGAGTCAAGGAACGGTGCGTTTTCATGAGGTTCCCAACCGTATATTCTATCGAGCTTATTCGCCGCAACCACGAAGGGTATATTCCTTGATTTAATTAGGGTGAGGCTTTCGTAGGTCTGTTCCTCAAATCCCCTGGTAATGTCTATGACGAGAACAGCCAAGTCAGCCACAGAGCCACCTCTACGCCTTAAGTTGGAGAAGGCGGCATGACCTGGCGTATCAACCATTAGGAAACCCTTAATCCAAACCTTGCCCTTAAGCCTAAATTTAATGAGTAGTGGATCAGCTATTCTCTCTATGGCATTCCATGGTATGAAGGATAGACCAATGTGTTGTGTAATCATCCCGGGCTCTCTATAGGCCACAAACGTACCTCTTATTTTATCGAGTAATAATGTCTTACCAACATCAACATGACCAACTACTACGGTAATCGGTGGTCTATAATCCATTAATGAATTATCAACCTTACTCATAATTATCTAGAGTGATGGAGAGAGCTTGATTTAAAAATCATTTTTCTTCATAGCGTAGAAATGCAGGTATTACTCTCTTTAATAATAGGATTACTAGAAATAAAATGAAAATCGATAATGATGATGCAAGCATTAATGTGAAATAATTAGTGTTAATACCCAGTATTATCATGTACATTGTCATTACATGACCTAGCAATGAGTATATATAGTATGTGAGTACTACGGATAATGAGAGAACAATTAATGATATTAGAAAGATACGAATATCAATTAATTTACTTAAGGATAGAAATATTATGAGAGCTGATATCACTAATAAAGAAAGAAGCAATGCATCGCCCACAGCCCTAGGCACCAGGAATAATTCAATTACCGAGTATGCTTCAATAATAATGAATAAATGCCATGAGTAATGAGAATTTAAGGCAACGATTACATATGATAACAGGATTAGAACAACGCCAATTATGCTGAGAATCCTTAATCCTAATCCGTAAATTAGCAAATTAACTATTAGTAAGATCGTGATCCCCATCGCTATCGGTAATCTTAAGGACCTCATAATTCATTCACCGAGAACTATCACATTCACGTCACTTAGGTCAATGTTAGCCTTAATTAATTCATTAAATGAAGCCTTGGTTATTAATAATAAGGAATTCTTATTCAAGTATTTGCTGATAATGTTTACATCCTCCCTTGATAAGCCGTAATTAGTCTTTACCGGGTAAAGGAACAATGCTAATTCATCAGTACTTACTTCCTTAACGTACTTTCCAAGAATACTCGTGGCCCTATTAATTAATTCCTGGGTATTTTCCATGCCTATTACTATCTCCCTAAGCTTAAGCTCTAAATCAGCCAATGAAGTACTTGATGTTATAGTTAATAACCTTACTAAGCCATTACCGATTAATACGAGAATAAAATTCAAACCCTTTAGATAACTCAGGTATACTAATGCTTCATCGATTGGCCTATTATCATTCAAGGGTTTAAGCATTCTAGGTGTGTATTCCATGATTACTAACCTAGGTACATTACCTGCCTCAGATCTCGCCACGCTTATTAAGTCATTAACCCTAGCACTGGTTATCCAATGAATATTACTGGCAGGTTCCAGGAAATTATACCCCCTCAGATACATGAAATCGCCCAGTCTTGACTCCATTAATGTTATACTCCTCATGTAATCACCGGGCATTTTTTGACCACCCATTGCTAATAATACCCATTTACTAGGTTCTATTGGTATTGTACGTTCAATTTTAATAAAACGGGAATTCCCAATAATACCGAGGGGGTCGGAAATCCTGATAATAATACTCAAGATCTCAGCAATACCAAACCACCTAGCCCTTACGTTAAATTGCTCCTGAGGCCCATTTATTACTACGTAATAATCATCATTGCATAATAAGTGGGGAGAGCATATTAGGGATACGTGGGCAGGTATTTTTAAACGTAATGGAGATGCCGCAGTAATACTTAGTATGACACTTTGCCTGGCGAGAATTACCTCATAACTAATCTTAAGTGCCCTTAGGACTATACTGGTTATTAGATCCCACGTTAGGAAGTACGATGTGAACACTAGAAATAAACCAATACCAATTAGTAATGGTGCCTCATTTTTCGCGTAAATCCCCAGGTACATTAGTAATGCCAATACTACGTAGATAATTAAGACAGCATTATTCCTAATAATGGAGCCCATCCCTCAAGCCCCACACTAACCCTTAACATTACTTAATTACTTTTATTGGAATGCGCAAACCAATTAATGAAGGATAACACAATGCTAAGACCTCCTGCTTAAGTAGTAATAAATGTAGTACCCTATTATCCACGGAATCATTAACAAGAAGGAGACTAATGCCGTATATAGTACTATTGACAACAATTGTGAATAATCATGAAACTGCGAAGTACTTATTGGTTCAAAGGCCACCCAACCAAAGCTTGTAAATGCCTCAACCCAAATCACGGCATTACCATTTAAGTGATATACATAAGCGTCATTACCCAGGGACTCACCTGCAAAACCCAACGCTATCCTCGTTGGTATCCCCAATGACCTAAGTATAGCCATGGTTAACACTGCATAGTCCGTAAAGCTTCCCGTACCATTAACCAAGGTATAATCAATGGGGTATGTTGTATTGGATATCATGAAATGATCACCATTTAGGTAACTCAATAATTCCTTAATCGCCAATACCCCACTTGCATTAAATGATATTGGTATTAACCCCCACGATATGTTAATACCCAGTGGTTCCACATAATCCCTGGCATAAAGCGCCTCAATACCTGTATAATTAAGGCCCTGGGATACGTGGCATATCATTAACTTAAAAACCGCAGCATCAATAGGCTCCTTACTTGCTAATAAGTCACCAGGCTCAAGTACATTAACCTCGGTAAATGGCATAACGGATACTAGGGTTATGTTTGAGACTATGAGCGTTAATGACTTACCTACATTGATGATGAATGGCATGGGTATTACCTCAATTGGTTGTGAGAAGTTCTCGTAAATAATGAATGTATTACAGTCAGTACCAACGGCAAGGCTTATCGTTATTGGAGGATAATCCGTAATCACTGGAACGGAACTCTGCGTACTAATCAATTCATTACCTGTTGAGTTATAATTATCGAACGTGAAATACCTCAATAATACGGGTATTCCTGACTTAACGTATACCGTGAGGTTTACATTTACCAAGCTAGATAAGGCAGAGTATGACAAGGTGCTTGGCTTACCAACCTCAATTATCGGTGTAAAGGTACCTATGAACGATGTACTGTTTATTGAACCCTCGTAAAAACCAGCATAATCCGAATCATTGGCAAAATCAAGAATTCCAGGAAATATTCCCTGCCCCTCAATGGCATTAGAACCCATTAATTTAACAGATGCCCTTGGTATTACCATTACCGCATACTTAACATTGCTTTGTTGAGCTATTAATTCAATTATGAAGTCATTATTAGTGCTGGCCACTATGAAGTAGGGAGCACTTATTGATATTGAGTACGTCACTGATGAACCTGATGCTGCAGGCCTAATCGCAAGCATTATCCCCAGCAAAAGCATTATTAATGCGCTCATTAATTGTTTGATTTAATGGACCTTAAAAAATTTCTTTTGCACTCCCTAATTCTCATTGCACTAATCATTGAATTACTGGTATTAATAAATACACAAAGCATTGAAGCATCGACTCAGTTGAATTACCTGTACAGTGGTAATTATGAGCCTATAGCATGGCCCATACTCAATGTAACCCTTACAGTAAATAAGTCATTAACTAATGGTATAGTAATAATAGTATCTCCTAGTACAGAATCAATAAACAAAGCCTTCACAGGACTACTTATCTTACCTAACAATACCTCCTACGTAATTACGGGCTTTTTGGGAAGCTCATTAATCTACATAATTAGTATTGAGAGGATGCCCAATCAAAGCGTAATTAATAATCAATATAGTCAATACTATGAAACAAACGGAAGGGGTAATATTAAGAAGAACCTAGGAAATGCTGCGGATAATTTAACCACTAGCTCATCAATGGGTAACCTAACTAAGGCAGGAGGTAAGGGAGAAAGCAGGAAATATGGGGCGCCCTGGAACCTTAATTATCCATTAATAGTAATAATAGTAACAATTATCATGATTTCAGTCTCATTAGCAACCATGTACATGAGAAGGAGCATGAAATACCCTGATTGCCTTGAATACGGCATTATGAAGATCATGCAGAAGATGAGGATTAGGGAACCAGGGATAACGCATAGGGAATTAGGTAATTACATAATTGACCGAGTTAATGAAAGGCAAACGGTCGAGGAAATGGTGAGACTGTTTGAGGAGGGTATGTACGGCAATAGGGAAGTTAATTGTAAAAGGTTTATGACACTGGTTAGGAGAATCCTCAAGAGAGTTTAATTTGCATAAACTTTAAAAATCATTACTGAGAACGAACGCTGTATGAGAATTTACACATGCGCCTTCTGTGGAAGACCAATACCACCAGGCACCGGGATAATGTATGTCAGGGCTGATGGCACAGTACTTAGATTCTGCAGTAGGAAGTGCTTTGTAAGCGCCATCAAGTATAACCGCGACCCAAGGAAACTGGCTTGGGTAAGGAAGGAGACGAAGAGCGCCAAGGCCCAAAAATGAGAAGTTTTTAAGTGAATTCTTGCTTGCCTTAGGTTAATGGTCATAGTCTATAAGGGCAGGCGCGTTACGCTGGACGTATCTAAGGTCGTACTACCAAATGGTCGTGAGATGAACCTGGAGAAAATTGTCTTTCCTCATGCCGTAGCTGCACTACCGATTTATGAGGGTAATAAGGTCGTATTGCTACGTCAATTCAGACCCGTTGTTAATGACTACGTAATTGAAATACCAGCAGGCGTTATTGAGGAGGGTGAAAACCCTGAAGAGGCCTTAACCAGGGAACTTAGTGAGGAGATTGGCGCTGAAATCGATTACTTTGGGAAGCTATTCGAGGGCTTCACCACACCTGGCTACTCCACTGAATATATGGTAATTTATTACGTCAGTATTAGAAGACTTGGCGAACCGAGGCCTGAACCCCATGAGGTTATTGATAGGATTATTATTGATCTTAGAGATGCTGTAAACATGGTTATTAATGGCAGTATAAGGGATGCTAAGTCGGCGTTGGCTATAACGCTATACATGCTTAAGAAGGGTGCTAAGGCGTGATTTCATATGGTTTTGACTGAGGAGTTGGTACTTAGGGTTCTCGCTGATATTAAGATCGAGCCTAGGAAGTTCGCAGCCCTCTACGTATTTAGAAATAGCAATGATATCTTTAAGGCACTCGTTGTAACAATACTGACGCAAAACACGAATGATAAGAATGCGCTTAGGGCTTACGAAAACCTCGTTAGGATTATTGGCGATATAACACCTGAGAAATTGGTGAATATTGGCGAGGATGCCTTGGCTAATGCCATCAAACCCGCTGGTATGCATAGGATTAGAGCTAGGAAAATTATTGAGTTATCTAGGGTAATCCTTGAGAACTATAGAGGTGATTTAACGTGGATTAAGGACCTACCTCTCGATGAAGCTAGGAAGGCATTACTTGAACTTCCTGGTGTTGGTGAGAAGACTGCCGATGTAATACTCGTTAATTTAGGTAAGCTAGCATTCCCTGTTGATACTCACATAACTAGGATATCCATTAGGCTTGGCATTGCCAAATCGAGGAATTATCATGAGATACAGAGGGCTTGGATGAGAATATTAACGCCAGACCCAAGCAGGTACTTAGAGATCCATCTTAAGCTTATTCAGTTTGGTAGAGACATATGCATTGCTAGAAACCCGAGGTGTGATATGTGTGGATTTAGAGAGGTCTGTACTTATTATATTAGTAATGTCAGGGGGAAAGATAATTAATGGTTTTAATGAATTAATTCCTTAAGGTATGGTGTTGAGTCAACCTCCTTATAACCTTCCTTGGTTATTGTCACGACATCAATACCCTCACCACTTCCTGGATCATGATATATGGCTGACCTGACCGCTCTAACGGCTAATCTAACAGCTTCCTCAATGCTCATGTCTCTCTTATAACCATCCTCAAGAACGCCAAATGCCGTTGGTGAACCACTGCCCGTCGCCATGAACTCAGTCTCCTTGGTTAGAGTCCCGAAGAAGTCCAGCATGTATATCACGGGTCCTTCGTCAGGATCCCAACCACCAAGTATCATATGCACTAAGTAGACAAATGGCCTACTTGAGAATACCACGAGAGATGCATAATTGGCTAGAGCTCTTATTGATATGGGTTTCCCAGTATCCACTTTATACTGTATGGCTGTTGCTGTTAGAGAATCAAGAACCTTTTGCAAATCTGCAACACCACCACTCATCGTTGCTGCTATATGATTATCTATTTTCCAAATCTTAACGCCCTTCTTTCTATGGGCTATATAATAACCTGCCGTGACTCTTCTATCCGTGGCTAGCACAACACCGTCATTAATCACTATACCTACCGTGGTTGTTCCAGTCATTAATCTGGTAAGGTTTTCATTATTATTGCTAATCATCAACCTCACTAAGAATTACTTTATTAATAAATCTTAACCTAATACCCTATTTATTGAGACGATTGTTGAGACTCAGGTTTTGATTCCGCCTGCTTCTCCTCTGCCTTCATCTCAGCCTTAGCCTCCGCCTCCCTCTTAATCTCTATTTCATCAATGAAAACAACCTTATTTATATTCGTGAATTTATTACCTATATCATCCGCAATTCTAGCCTTTATCGTGCCTATATTTTCCATGAACAACGTCTCAATAGGTAACTTTATGGTTATTATAGAACCACCTTCACCAAGCTCGACATTTACCTTATCTATCTCAATCCTCGGTATATACTGCTTAACTATGTACTTTACCTTATCCTCAGTTGTTTCGAGCTTTTTAACCACCTTCGCCGTGATGATTAACGTCCTACCTGCCAATGGATGATTAAAGTCTAGGGTAACCCTACCACCCGTTATACTGACGACTCTACCCTGCTGATTATTAACCTCAACAATATCACCAACCTTAGGCAACTTACCATACCTATAAAACTCCCTAATAGATATTACCCTAACCTTACTTGGGTCTCTCTGGCCGAATGCCTTGTCTGGAGGAACCTCAACTGTTATTTCCTGCCCCTCACTTACATTTGTTATCGCTTGCTCCAAAGGCTCAAAGAGCTTTGTTTCACCTATTATTATTAATCGTGGTTCATAAATTTCATCAGGTCTATAAATACCCGCCTCCTTAGCCTTATCCTCTACCGTGGTTTCCACGACTTTATTATCATCCTTATCAATAACCGTATACTCAAGCAGTACATAGTCACCCTTCTGAAACGGCATCGACTATGAACCAAGCGATCACCCTTTTAAATTTTAAGCTGGAAGGGAATTAGGTTTTAATTCCCCTTAAAAAGTAATATAGAGTGATGAATATAACCTATATAATAGGCTTGGCAATTATGCTATCAATAATATTGGCACTATTGGGAATTGTGCTTATAGTAATTGATGTGATGAGAAGTCATAAGGAAGATGAGGATAAGGATTATGAGAAGAAGGGGAAGTCGAGTGTTGGTGGCGTCGTATTGATAGGGCCTATACCAATAGTGTTTGGTAATGATCCATCAATCATTAAATGGGCAATAGTGTTAACCATAATAGTTGTCATACTATTCATAGTACTCGCATTATTACCTGGAATCCTATGAGGTGATTAGGATGAGGCTTTATCAGCTTGGCATTCTATTGATAATCCTTGCCATACTCATACCAATTATAGCGGTTATAATAGCCATTACAATGGGGGTAACCAGTACGTATACAGTGCCCACCAGTGTTGGTGGTGCTATCATAATATTCCCAATAGTTCCAATACCAATACTCATAACCTTTGGTAAACCACAAATAACACAACCGTTAATTTGGTTTACTTACGTAATATTCATAGTATTTCTAGCCCTAATAATATTCTCAGTGATACAGTATTACAGAACACGGAGAGAACTCACAAGGCATTGGCAGGAAGAACATAAATAAGGCTTGAGGAATTAATTATTTCGATGAGATTATATTGGTCACCAGTTGAATTAGCCAGCAGGTTGGCTAGAAGAGGCGTTAGGTATAATTTCGCTAGTGGTGCACCAGATCCTGGTTTACTACCGATAAATGAGATAAGGAGATCCTTCGAAAGAATTTATGAGAAGTATGGAGCAGCAGTAATAGCTTATCCAGGTGCTGGTGGTTTGAGGGAACTAAGAATTGAATTATCCAGGTACATTAACAAAGCACTTAATATAAGGGTTGATTGGAGAAATATAATAATAACTGCAGGAGCTCAACATGCCATTAAAATACTATCACAATTATTAATGAGAAGGAGGACAATAGTGTATGTTGAAAATCCAACATTTGTTGAAACCATTGCACCAATGAAGTTTCAGGGAGCCCGATTAATAGGTATTCCAATGGATGATGAGGGCATGAATACGCATAAACTAGAGAACCTAGTTAGGAACTACGGACCTGGTATTGTCTATACAGTGCCTAATTGTCATAACCCAACTGGAGTTTCACTCAGTAGTGATAGAAAGAGGCACCTACTCGAGATTGCGGAGAAACATGGATTAAAGATTATTGAGGATGACCCCTATACATCACTATACCCCAATACTGGACAAACCCTTAAATCCATGAACAATGATGTCATTTATGTTGGAACTTTATCGAAGATTTTAGGCCCCGGTTTAAGGATTGGGTTTGTGATAACTAGCGGTAAATTGAGGAATGATCTAGAGAAGATTGAACAACATGACTTTGCCGCATCAACATTAACACAGTACTTAGTTTATGACTTGTTAAGAAGAGGTGTTGCCTATGATGTTATTCAGAAGGCTCATGAATTATATCCTAGAAAGCTTAGGGAACTTATTGAATCGTTGGATGAGTATTTACCGAGTGCGTTAATGTATAGACCATCCTGTGGGTTCTACGCCTTCATAAATACTAAGGTGAATGCTTGGAATCTCCTGAGAAGAGGTATTAAGCAAGGTATATTGTTTGTTCCAGGAAATAAATTCTTCATAAATGAGAATAGACCAAACACCGCTAGACTTAGTATTGGATCAATAGGTGTTAACTTGATAAGGGATGGAATAAAGGTATTAAGCGTTATCATGAACAATTAATTAATGACCACATAATCATTATTACCATCACCTGACCTACCACCTAATCCCTTAACTATTGATGATATGACTATGAGAAGTGTCAACAAACCTAGTATTATCAGTAATGATTTAATGCCCAATGCACCAAGTGTCCAAACCCTAACATAGATATTACTGTTAGTGATATTTACTACATAAACGTCATTTCCATAAATAACCATACCTACTGACGAGTTAATAGGTACACAATACCTACCAGGACCTATGTAATATAGATTACCAATATTTAGTACTGCAGTTGACAGTTCATTATTAAGAAGGTCCATGGGTATAAAATTTATTACACGAGGACTAAGTACTAAGCTCTCCGGATTGCTTTCATTTACTATTAATTCACGTTGATAAAGTACTGATCCATTACCCAGTAATGCCATTTGAATATGATCACCAATTACGACGTTTGGTATATCTATTTGCTGTTGGATATTGCTTAGTGGAAAGACATATTGATTATTGCCATACTTAATCAATAATTCAAGGTTTAGGTCAGGGCATTTCTGAGGAATCGCAATATTTAGAGTGTAGTTTGAAAAGATTGGGATTTTCAATGTGTTGCCCTGGATAATACTGCTTGTACCTAAATCCATTAACTCACCATTCACTAAGGCATATATATCATATGTACCTGGATATACACAAGTGCCGTTCATAAATGGTAATAAGGTACCATTAACATTTAAATAAATTAATGCATTTATGGGATTACCAAGTTCGTCTGTTACTGATAGGCTTGATCGCGAAATCAAGGGGATGTGCACCGTAACTGTTGATGTAGGTATTGAATTAAGGTAAATGCCTATAGTCCTTATGCCACTAATGGTAACGTATAATACTCTACTTAGCGTTGGGTTGATTGTTAAATTACCGGTTAAGCTCAATATCGAACCACTTTGTGTGGTAACGAAGACATTATTGCATTTTAATTCCTGTAGCGATTCACCAATGAAGTTAATCGTAATGGGATTAATGGAGGAGTTAATGATACAGTAAGGTGCGTATGATAGGTATGTGGTCCATGGAGTAATCCCTGGAATACCTGGATTAATTACCGTGCAGTTATCATAGGAGTATTTAACCCATGGCGCACCCGTTAGCATTACCATGGGCTTTGAAGAACCAGATAATACTAGATTCTCTATATTATTACCTATTGGTACGTAGTAATACGGCGTTATTATAATATACGTGGTTCCATTAGCCGTAATTTCAATATTACTTGAATACGTAATGTATGTCGTTATTTCAGCATACGTATTTAAGTAACCAATGTTAATGCTTGAGTATTCCGTACTTAATTCCGCTGTTAAATAATTACTAATACTGGCTTCGGCAGGTGATATTGATATTATCTTAACTATTGCGAATATGTAATTAAGACCTGGAATTAATGGTATTGATGCATTAATAGAACCTTGAGTTAATGTGTATGTAATGTTAGAACTAGGTATTACCAAGGCCTCAAGTGGGTATGGATCATATGAACCTATACTGAGGTAAACACCATATATTGGTAATGAACAGTTAACTTCCATGCTAATGTACTTAGGGCTATAGTCAATGACTGGAATACTTATGAAAGACCCATTATATAGTACTAAAGATACAGACACTATGCCTAAATTCGAAAGCGGATCTAGGTATGCATTAAATAGTACATTACTTTCCTGTGAACAATACTGATAGATCGGTATTACTAATTGGTCACTTGTTATGTTAATTACATTGGTAATTGATTGATTACCGTAATAAATACTCATATTTATATAATTAATAGTTACCTGCGCGTAAGTCAACATAGGAAGTACCATGAATACTCCAATAATCATTATCCAAAATATGCGCCCTATCACGGTGACAGATAAGAAGGGATTATAAATAATACAATCTCGTAAAATAACCAAGTTAATGATGATGCAGTTCGCAGCGGATTGAATGACAGAGCCTTCGAAAACTGATTATGCGTATACCGTAGTATTTATACTATATGGGGATGGCATTCCACGTTTCCTACTATAGGCAGCATTTAGTAGTGCGGCGAATAATGGATGAGGTCTAAGAGGTCTACTTCTGAATTCTGGGTGGAATTGTGTAGCCACGAAGAAGTAATGACTAGGTATTTCTATAATTTCCACCCTGGGCACATCAGCTCTCCATGCAGAAAATACTAGACCCTTCTCCTTAAGTAAATCAAAGAATTTGGGATTAACCTCATACCTATGCCTATGTCTTTCCGTAATTTCCGTAGTACCATAAATAGCGTAGGCTATTGTATCCTTAACAATGTTTATCCTCCTATTACCAAGTATCATGGTACCACCCAACTCCTCAACATTTTTCTCCTCTGGCGTTATGTCAATGACTGGGTATGGAGTATTTGGATCAACCTCTGTCGTGTGAGCACCCTTAAGACCAGCAACATTCCTTGCAAATTCTACAATGGCAAGCTGCATACCATAGCATATGCCTAGAAATGGAATGTTATTCTCACGTACATACCTTATAGCCTCAATCTTACCCTCAACACCCCTGGCACCAAATCCTGGCAATACAATTACTGCATCCGCATTGTTAAGCTCGGCAATCTTAACATGATCCTTCTCTATATCCTCAGTATCGCACCAAATAATGTTTGGCTTAAGCCTTAACTTAGCGGCCGCATGTTTAATAGCCTCAACAATGCTTATATAAGAATCATGAAGCTTAACGTATTTACCGCACATATAGATATTAATAACCTCCTCACTATTTTCAAGGGCATTAACAAAGGTTATCCAATCACCAAGCTTAGGTTCTACCTGCGTTAATCCAAGTTTACTCAATAAGTATTTTCCTAAACCTTGTTCTTCAAGAATTAATGGTACTTTATATATAGTATCTACATCATATGATGTGAAAACCGCGTTAATAGGTACGTTCGTAAACAACGAAATCTTCCTTCTTGTCTGCTCATCCAATGACCTAGGTGACCTAGCAATTATTATATCAGGTTGAATACCAACCCTCCTGAGTTCAGCAACACTATGCTGTAACGGCTTTGTCTTAAGTTCACCGGTAGTTGATAATATGGGAACTAAGGCAACATGAACGAATAGCACATCACTAGGCATTTCAAGTCTCATTTGCCTGGCGGCTTCAAGGAATGGTAATCCCTCGTAATCGCCCACCGTACCTCCAATCTCTATTAAAACAATATCTGGCTTTTCCCTTTTTGTTACAAGAAGTATTCTTCTCTTAATCTCCTCGATAACGTGCGGTATTAATTGAACAGTTTGACCAAGATACTTACCCTTACGCTCCCTCCTTATAACAGTATAATACACCTGGCCGCTGGTTATGTTGTGATATTTCGGAACCTCTATGTCTAGGAATCGTTCATAATGACCTAGGTCAAGGTCTGTCTCACCGCCATCGAACGTCACAAAGACCTCGCCGTGTTGAAATGGATTCATTGTTCCAGCATCAACATTTAAGTATGGATCTATTTTGATTGCAGTTACATGATAGCCCCTTGCCTGTAGGATTTTTCCAATTGATGCCGTTGTGATACCCTTACCTAAACCTGATAATACGCCACCAGTTACAAAGATGTACTTTGTCGTCATAATAAGCACGGTACAGCTTAATATTTAATACTTTCTTTTATACTGAATAGATTACTACTTCTTATTTTTCGTTAATTCCTCATAAACCCCCGTTATTATTTCATGCCTCCTCCTTACTTTCCTCTCTAAATCATATAACTCAGTTCTCATTTTATAGAGATCAGTCCTTAGCTTATTCATTCTATTAATTAAGTCTAATTCGGTGGGTGATAATAAATACTCAAGCTTTGTATCCGGCTTTAGGGTCCTTAATATTAAATATATGTCTAGTTTACTGAAGCCCTTGCTCCGTAATTCATTCACAATGCTCTTTATGTCCTTAGCTTGTGAAATTGAAAGCATTCGAAACCACCCTCTGAAGATCATTTACAAACCCACTTAGTGCATTATTAACGGAGCCCTGTAGATGAGTTATACCTGTCACGGCATTGCCGAACAATCCACTAATTAATGATACCAGGGCTACAAGCACTGCCATTGATATTGCTATAAGTAAAACTTCCTCAATGAATATATCCCCCCTCCTTCTCCTTATTTTTATGCTCATCACTATTAATAACTCAATTTTATATATAAGGCACTACACCTAGTTAATGACCCTAACACCTTTCCTAAAACCAATCTTCTTAATTATATAGGGTATTAATATCGGTAGTACTACCGTTGCATCTTCAAGAACAAAGGCCTGCCTTGCCGTTGGTTTCACCTTACCCCAAGTGATAGCCTCCTTTGGTCGAGCACCACTAAGCGAACCATCCCACTCAATCGCCATTGTAATATAAACCACGTAATCAAGTCCACCAGCAAATTGACTCCACCATATCACATGGTGCTTAGAAATACCACCACCAATTATTAATGCGCCCAGGGACTTACTCGAATAGACAATATCCATCAACTCATGCTCATCCCTAAGTAAATCAATTCTCACCTGCTTACCTCCAGTCCTCGTCCTCTGCATTTCATTATACGTGAGTATTGCCGTACCAAAGGCGCCATCCACAAACCCAGGAACATAAATTGGCACCTTAGCCTTAGACACTGCCCTTAGTATTGAATAATCATCATCAATCCTCTTACCTAACTCCCAAAGCAACTCCCTAACGCCCCACTCCTCCCTTGTTTTTGATAGATCCTCCAGCGACGAATGTACAAACTTCTCGATTAACGGCCCATAATGCTCCTTCCTAACCGCAACATTACCAATCCTATGAATACCCGCCTTGCTCATCTCAATATCATCAACATCAAAATAGCTCTGGTAATACTTACCACCCATTGATTTGGCAATGTCATGGTCTAAAGTACCTGCTGTAGTTATTATAACATCGACAAAACCACTCTCAATGAACCTAGCTATTAAGCCCCGAAGACCTGTTGAAATTAAATTACCAGTAAACGATAGAAAAACAGTCGTGTTTAAATCGTTATACATGCTTAAGAGAACCTCCGCTGCATCCGCCATGTACCTACCTTGAAAACCACCAATTCGTTTATAAGCCTCTATTAAGTCGTCAATGGTATTTATACCAACGTCTAGATCAGAAACCTCACCCGACAGGAATGGTGAATCATTCATCAAAACTGGTATTAAGTTATTATTTTTAATGTTTATTTAACTTCACTTAACAATCCTGACCTCCTTAATTAGGCCTTGCTTCATTAGTTCATTTATTACTCCTCTAACACTCCTTATTGTTAATTGTGTCTTATTCGATATATCCTCAACGGATCTATTACCATCTATTAATTCCAGAACTTCTAGGTACTTCTCGTTAAGTTGTATATTCCTTAATTTTTCCTCTATTCCATCAACGGGTATCGGTATTTCAAGACCAGGTATTTTATACAAGTAAATCTTATGACTTCTCCACTCCTCATAGAGATCTTCCACAATTAAGGGTTTCCAACCAGGAACTTCAAAATCATGAGACACAACCCTAGTGCTAGGTCTTAATTCACGCTCAAGTTTAGGCTTTATTCTTTCGTTAACGCTGGTGAGTAGGTACATTGTAACCACATCAGCCTCTGATATGTTCTCCTCAAAGAAGTTACCGTAAATCACACGGATCTTATCCTCAAGTCCTAAATCCTTAACCCTTCTAAGCGTTTGTTCGTATAGGTCCTTCCTAATTTCAATACAAGCGGCTTGGGCGCCAAATTCCCTAGCGGCCATTATCACTATCCTTCCATCACCACAACCTAAATCATAAAGAACCTCATCCCTTTTAACATTAGCCAATTGAAGCATCCTCCTAACCACAATCTCTGGTGTGGGTACAAACGGGACGTCGTAAGGCATATTGAAATACGGAAAGAAATTGGGGCTATAAATATCCTTCTCTAGCGCATTTTCATAATAATCATCAAAATCACTCACGAATTCTCATTACTGATCTTATTTATTATTTTTACCTTGAGTCCCTCATTATCATAATTAATATCAAGATCAATTGCACCCCTCTTCTTAAGAACCTTAATTGCATCAATTAATAATTGTCTCTCCTGAGGCGTTACTCTAGCTAATGCGTCATTTAAATCATCAGAACTGTTAATTATATCTAAGTATTTCCTTATTAATATTGAATTTAAATTTATTGATATTGGATCTTTTTCAAATATTAGTTCATGAATTGCAGAATCTGCGATTGAGTATATATTTAGTAACACATCAGAAAGGGATACGCATTTAGTTATTATGTCATTTATTAACGATGATAATTCCGATAACTCGGGATACTTAGTCTCCAATCTACTTATCAATATCCTTAATTCGCTCATTTTTTCAATCAAGTCCATGTATACACCAGGGCTTAAAGCAAAAATTAAACTAACCACTAAATAATTAACGAAATACAAAATTACCGTATTATCTTAACCAACCTACTCGATACTGATGGATGCGATGCAAAAATCCTTAACCTCCTACTCATTAATTCACTATGTAGCTCCTTCCAGGTAACCTTAATCAACGCCATTGCCAAGTCCCTCCTAGATACGAACCTCATTGCATACTTATCCGCTGAGTACTCACTCAGTTTCATAACCGAGATAATACCAAACAATTCAAGAAATAATGCCGTAATAAGTATAGGTATTGCAGGTAAGCTCATTAATGGAATTATGTACGTTATCAACGCAATATTATCTAATTGAGCCAGCGATATTAAGAATAATGTTTTCGCTGAATCGCCATGAACTATATGACCAATTTCATGCATAACCACTGCAGTTAATTCATTACTATTTAAGCAGGAAACAAGTCTCGATGTTAAAATTACATAATTAATACCGGGTAAGCCAATGGATGCTGCATTGCATTGATTCACATTTACCAGGTAAATACCGTAATTCTTAATTCCCGAGTTACTAATTACTGACTCAATATCTATATACTCCTCATAAAAGTTCTGGGGCTTTGTCCTTATATCATTAACTAATGATAATACGAATCTCCTTATTTCATTCAATGATTTACTATTCTCAATTCTGGATAAAAGCCGTAGAGCATCATTAAATTTCTGTTCCTCAAGATCCCCATATTCTAGTACGAACTTTATGATACGCGAATTCCTCAAATCCCCATGCCTTATCCTTAACTGAAGGATGTATGAGTATATTATTGGTATGATAAGTGGTGATAATAGTAATATTATTATTAGGTGTATTGATGGTATTATATTTATAATCCTTAAGACCGCAATGATTATTGATAGTGCTATTATTGATATTAACATAAGTCCTATTAAACCGATGGGTAATGATTGAACCCTCGGTAAATCATTAACCCTATAAATCCTATTATTCTTTTGCAGGAGTAGTATTGTTATTTTGCGCGTGCCATCCGTACCTAAGTACCTCAGAACTAAGGCATTTAGTAGGTTCCTCATCTTACCGTTACCTTTTATCCTTACTTCATGATTAACACTTAATTCAGCGTTTCCATAGTCATCATATACTATTAATTTCGTAGTATTATCATCAATCTCCTTAGCCACATATGACGAATCAGCAACTTTTAACAGATAGTTCTCTACGTAATTAATTAGGGACTGAGGATCTTTTATTAGATCACGGATTACTTGATATATTTTTATTCCCACCATTCGTGGCTGTCTGTGCCAGGTTTATTTTTTGGGCATTAGCTAATTCCCTTAACATATTTATACTTGTATTACCTCTCTTCGTAGATTTATAACCATCAATGAAAGACAATATTTCGTGAACATTATTATGCTCAAGTATTAACCAGAACTCCGTATTCCTTATTATACCGTAAACCTTACCCCTCGCACTCCTCTTAATGACCTTAATGAGCCCAAGCTCCACAAGCTCCTCAAGGAAATTCCTAACTATGACTGACTCTGAGCGTGGGCTTTTCCTAGTCCATATGGATATGTCCTGGGCAACCTTTGCAGGTCTAAAGGTTATTAATTGACCCTTGGCATTAATAACAAGGTCCTTCAACATCTGGAGTATTAGAATTTTCACCTTCTTCGTATCTATCATTAAATTTTCCGAGGTTGTCATTAGGGCACCAGGGTTCTCGTATATATCTGCTTAAATAAATAAATTAAGAATTAGAGACACTCTCGAAGTAAATAAACGTCAGAGTTTCATGAAATCTCTTTATAATCAACTGTGTATATTATTTTTCAATTTACCATCAAGCTCTAGTATTCTTTCAATGATTTTTTCATCAGCGTCTAGTATTCGTTCTATCTCACTAACCTTATCACGTAAATTAACGACCTCCCTCTCCAATTCCATTATTTGCTTTCTAAATATGGAATCATCACTGGATCTAGTGTCACTTGATGATACGGCCTTACTATCATTAATGGAATTTACCAATCTCATCGACGCTCTATCGCTATTATTACCTGGGTCCTCACTTGTTTTAGCATTTGCGATTAATTTATCATTAATGCTTAACTTATTTTCATTGTTAATCCTCTCAGTGAACCCATTATTTACTGGTACATTAATATCCTGCTGAGATTCGTTCTTTACATCATTAAACCTCCTAATAACCACATGCGATGGCTCAATAATTGCCCTTAATGGTCTTATTTTAGTAACACCCCTATTAGTTATCACTATGGCTTCCTCCATTGATATCTCATTCATTTTATTAATTAAATCCCTGGAAAGCGTGACTTCGCCATCTAGGATTTCAGGACTTATCTTAAACAGTACTATATTACAATGCTTAAGTATTGATGACTTTGGGACAGCATTACTAACTAGGACTGCCCTTAATCCATACTTCGCTAATTCCATTATTATATGGTCGACTATGGAATAACTAGGGCCATTTATATCCAGTAGATTCTGAGCCTCCTCAACTATTAATACGTGCTTAACACCCTTTTCTATTAAACCCATCTTCATATAATGCATGTAAAGGGCTGCTAATATTAATGATGAAACAAGTCTCTTTTCTTCAATAATCGTTAAGTCACTAAGATCTATAACTGCATCACCCTCCATAAGTGCATCAATGCCTACAATACCCTTACCAATATTCATAGCCGAATACTCAAGCCTCCTTAGAATAGCCGCCTTCATCTCAGCCTCCGTCCTAGTATTGACCAGGTAATTATCTATCTTATTTATTAAGTCATTAAAATTGGTATAATTCCCGTCACGAATCATTCTATATAGCATGTACATGCTTGGTTCATTAAGTCCTAAGCCAAACCCCAATATTTCAGTCAATAACTTTGGTGGTATTTTCTCAAGATCTATGGTTATTGCAGACGTCGGTAGTGTTGGTAATACACCTGTGTATTCACCGTGCCAATCAAGTACTGTAACGACATATTTTCGACGAAGACCCTTAATCATAGCCTTAACAAGAGATGATTTACCACCTCTAGTGGGACCGAGTACACATAAATGCCTATCGAGTGGTACTTTGTAAGGTAATATAAAGCGCATGCCTACTGTAACACTATCAGTTGAGAAATCTCTCATTAGTGATGCCACGGCTATTGATGCAGGTATGGCAATGGCACCAATGCTTAGTACGTCCATATGCATCATAAAGAAATTCCCATTGGAATTTATAAGGCACTTAATTTCTACTTCGTTTAAACATGCATTACCATAATGATGCATTCAAGAATTGAGAAATGCCCATGGGCCTCATCCTCAATGAGAGCCATTTAGGCATATACTTTCTATAACGATAAAACCTGCTGTCCAATAACACGGCAACCTTCCTATGCCTATCTAAATCCCTTAATAACCTACCGATTATTTGGGTGGTGGTTGATACCGCTGGAAATAGATAGGTGGTTGCAAACCCACTAATTCCCAATCTCTTATAATAATGGGATTTTAAGAAACTCCATTGACTATATTGAGGAAGTGGAAATCCAATAATCATAACGCCGATTAACTCCTGCTCGAGAAAGTTTATGCCTTCACCAATTGGGTTCTGGGCATACGTTATTATTAATGACTTAGTAACCCTGGCACTCTCCTTAAATGGCTCAATGACCCTTACGGCCTCAGAACCATCCCTAAGTATGAATGTTGGTATTCCCCAAACCGGCGGTGTATAATAATTAATGTATGAATTCATGTACTCAATGCTCGGGAAGAAAACTGCTAAGCCACCTGCCGGTGGTGATGACCGAATAAACACTTTAATACTTTTATTAACAATATCTAGGTACTCCTTCAGTAACCTATTACGATGCGTAAACTCGACATCAATCACCGAAAAAACCACGAGATTCTCTTGATATTCCTTAGGTAAGGAGTCTATCGCTATGTAATACGACGGCTTGGAAAAAACGTCTATAATGTACGAAAACCTCCTACTAATGGATGCCGTTAAAAGAAGGACCTTTTGTGACTTTGTTATTAAATCATAAATAGGCTTAATTGAAAGACACCTTAATCTAATTGATTTACCATCATACGTGAATGCACAAAGATCATTACCAAAGTGAGTAAGCATCTCAATAACCCTATCGTCAAATGTCTCGGACCCCTTTAATAAATCATCAACATCAAACTTCCTTAACACCACAGTTTCTCTTTGCGGTACGTAATTCTTTATCTTATTAAATAATTTATTGGCCAGGTCATTACCGTTTAATGCCCATTGTCGTAACTCATCAATACTAATACTAATTGACTCCTCAAGACCTGCGGCGACATTATGAAATTCATCAATTATTGCAAGGGGTTTATTCCAATTATCAATTATATTAATTAATCTACTGTAAAGTTCAGGACTAGATAAATACGCATGTGTTGATATAACTATAGGTAACTGGTATGCCAGGGCTTCATTCACTTCATATGGGCACAAGCCATCACTGAGTAACTCAGGGGGATTGCACGTTAGAATTGGCAATGGTACCTCAGTCTTACTGACCCTACACCTACCACTTAATCTGTATAGGAAGCATTGCTTAGAATTATGCGCGTTAAATGGACATAGTGATTCTCTACCGAGGAAGATTGATGTTTTATCCCTAATACCAACCTGCTTCGTGAATTCGCAAAGCTGTAATGCCTCGGCCCTAGACCTTGTTATTATGAGCACCTGGCCGTCCTCATTAATCCATTTACTGGCTATGGTCACTGCAATTCTTGATTTACCAAAACCTGGATATGCATTTAGCAATACTATGTCCCTCTCCCTCAATAGTGAATATACGTAATCAGTAATATCCATTCAATAGAGAATGCTCAATTCAATTAATTAGGTACTATAAGGAGGTTTTGATCATGCTGATGGTTCGTAAATCCTCGTCTTAGAACCTTCAAGGAACTTCTTCTTTATACCCTTCATACTCTCAAGGGCATTATTAATTGCATTGAGTACCTTAGAATCTGACTTAACTTCATCAAGCTCCTTACAATTATTTAATACCCTCTCGAATAAGTCATCAACCATCTTATCGGGAAGTCTCTCAAGGGCTTCCCCATAAATCTTTGGTAATTCCTCACTTATGAATTTCACAACATCATTGATGTTCTCCCAATTATCCTCAGCCTGCCTAATAATTGATAATATCGTTTCTAGGCTATACCTCTCATCAGCCGATAATTTAGAGTCATCTATCTCCAGATAAGCCCTATTTAGGCAATACCTAACGAACCTGTATATTAATGGGTTTATATTAAGTGTTGACATCGAGTTGCATAATAACCGCGCTTTAAAAATCTATACCTAAACATAAATTCTGATATTAACAACTCAGTAAATTAATTTAAGGGTGCTCACTATGAATTCATGAAAGAACCTTGATAGATACGCATGCGCACTTAAGTAGGTCAGATGTGTATGGCTATGCAGATGAATTGATAAGTGAGGCTCATAAGGAGGGATTACTTGGTATTATCAATGTAACAATGAGACTTAATGAAGTACGGAATGCATTAAGTCTCGTAAATAAGTATAGAGGTTTTGTCTATACTGCATTGGGATATGATTATAGTGGTTTCGATATTAAGGAGGTCCAGGAAATCATGAGAGCTATTAATGAAAAGAGGGATTTACTCGTTGGTATTGGTGAGGTTGGTTTAGACTATAGTAAGGTTAGGGATAAGGTGCTTAGGGAAATTTCACGACACATATTCACTAAGTGGGTATTATTTGCTAAGGACCTTAATCTACCACTCATTATTCATTCTAGGGATGCTGAAAATGATATTATAGAAATACTAAGTAAGTACGGACCCGTTAAATGCGTAATGCACGCATTCAGCGGTAATAGAAACCAGGTAACTAAATTACTGGATTTAGGATGTTACTTTTCTATACCGCCAACCATAGTTAGATCGCAACAAAAAAGAGACCTGGCGACAATGGTTCCGCTTAATCGGTTACTCCTCGAAAGCGACACACCCGAGTTAGGGCCTAGGCCTGGTGAGGAATCGAGACCTATTCATATTAAGATCGTATTGGCAGAATTATCGAAAATACTTAATACTAACCTAGGGGAATTAAGTCATATAATCGTTGAGAACACATTATCATTATTTCAATTAGATTAGAGAGAATAATCAGTCCTGCGTGGTCTCTTCATTGTTCATATCTCCGGTCCTCATCATTAATCTTATTTCCTTTAGTAATAAATAATTTATTAACCCATTGATAGGTTATCTAAATCGAGGAATTTATCATGAAGATTATTAATAAGATTATTGAGGAATTTAGGAACAGGGGGTTTAGGATCAAGGTTATTCATGATGATTCGATTAAGGCAGACCTTAATAAGCTCAGGGTTAGAGTTTGGATTATCCCAAGTGATTATTTCCCATGGTGGTCAAATCTACTTGATATGGTGGATGAATTAGAACTTAATGATATTAATGCATTATTTGTTGTTTCTGAGAGACCCTACGTTATAAGTGATTACGTTGTTAATAATTTATCCAGGATTCGTTATTGGTTTAATAAGGAATTGAATATAAAGGTATACGCAATAAATATTGATAGATTAGAGGAAGATTTAGAGGATGGTATTAACCTTGTAATAACAAACTTCTATAGGGAGGCCAGTAATGTGGCATTAATGGGTAGTACATGCCCTAACTGCGGCTTACCCATGACAATAATGTACTCCTCTAGGTATTATTCACGTAGATGGAGAACATGGGTTAATGAGTATGTCGAGGTTTGTGAAAGGTGTAAAGTGGTTTCCCATAAATTAATCCTCTCATAGGAAGTAATTATACGTCGAGATTTCACCCGAAAATAATGTTTATTAATCACTAAAGAATCTACTTATGGAATAGGTTTTATGCCTGGTTTACCATTTATGCCATTAGATGCAAGATTTGCCGATGTATTGGGACTTATAGACACGCTTGCCAATGAGTTTAAGGGACAGGCCGACATATTCATGATTGCCAAGGAAATGGAATCTGACATTGATGATTTAATGCCAGCCCTAAACGCAGCTGTTTACCTTGGTTTTGTTGAGGTTAAGGGTGGTGATGTTAAGATTACGGATGAGGGTAAGGAGTTTCTGAATGCTAAGATTAGCGATAGAAAGAAAATACTCCGACAGAAATTACTTAGCCTTGAACCATTTCATACGGCCTATAGTTTGGGATTACGTAAACCATTCACCATCGATGACCTCATCGAGGAACTAAATGACGCGGGATACGTAGAGGCTAGGGAACCAGGTATTAGGCATCTACTCGAAATATTGCTGGCTGAGTGGGGTGTATTTGCTGGAATGCTTAAGAAGAGAGGTGATGTGTATATTGCGATACCGTAGTATTTTTATCATTTATTAACCTTAACAAAAACCATCCCTGAGACAATAACCTCCTCAATGACACCATCATTCAGTAATTGATTATAGACTAACCGCCAATTCTCATAAACATTATTACTAAGCCACTCCTCAAATTGAGGTTTTGGTATCATCCCCTGAACCTCACTCCTTATCTTATCCACAAGCCTCTGAAGATTTGGCCTGCTTCTGTCATTATTTGTATCATTATTAGAATTATTAATTACAAGATCTTTAATGATCCTCCTCCTTATGTAGAATGTGCCATCCAACGTGCTATACATTACCTCGAAAAGTCCTGATCTGCTCAATTTATTAATCATATCAATGCCAATCTTTATACTTAGTAAATTCTCTATCTCATCAATACTAACCCACTTATCATCAACTACTCCCATTAATCTTTTTATCATATCGTCATTTACTGCTAATGTCATGCGAAAAGTATTGCGTGCTTATATAAATCTTAAATAATTAATTTAAAAAGAGCAATTAGTGATTACCACCTTTAAGGTATGATCAATGGAGTTCTACCAATACCATTCTTATCTGGTAGACACATATGGTATTAACATCCTTAATAAACTAGGGTAACCCTAATAATTTAATTCTTTAAGCATTGAAACGCTAAAGCCGATTTATAACGCTGATATTATTTTTATCACAGAGTCCGGGCTAAAAACAAAAAATTCGCTTTAAAATAGGCATACATATGTACACCTTTAAAATCTCCAGGACACCTGTGGTATTAGTAATTGGTCGAGTAGGTAAGGAATTAGCTGTATGGAGCATTGATGGTACTGTTACGACTCTGGGCAGTATTAATGGTATTGAGTTAGTTGATGAGCTTAAGGTAGAGAGACAGATAGTGGGTCATGTTGCCATTGCATCCTTTGGACAGTACATAATTAAGGCTATGGATATGGGTAGTAAGTATGGCTCATACACATTAAGCGAGGATTCACTGGTTAGGATACCCAGCAGGGGTGGTATTGACCTTAGGAAGTATAATGATTGGATCACAATTAGGAACGCCTTCATATTAATAGGAGATCCCAATTCCAATTATTCTGATTACTACCCATTGATATGCCCATACAGGGTTGGTGATACATTATTCATTAATACTGGGTATACAAGTACAGGGAGTATTAGGGTGATGCTGACTATACTCGGTATTCTACGTAATTATGCAGATAGAGGTCGAGTAAATGCATCATGTATGTGCAGAATACCTTCAATGCCCCTGGAAATAGCTCTAATGAACGGTGATAAGTACTTATTGATTAGGACGCATCTTAATGAGGGACAAGCATCTACGGGTAATAAGTACCTAGTTTTGTTGACTAAGGGTGGTAACGTGATTAGTAAGTACTCATTGAATGATAACCCAACTGATATTGTGGTGAAAATGCTTAATGAAATGAGGAGCATTTAATTTAATAAAATGAAAAATAAAGAATTATTAATTACTATTACTAATCATTAATTCGTGAGTATAAGTACAGGGCTTGAATTTGTATCTGAGAATGTATTACCAATAATAAGAAGCCTAGTGGCTAAGAAACTTCTTGAAAACGGGTATAGCCAACTTAAGGTGGCTAAGATACTGGGCATAACGCAACCAGCTGTTAATAGGTACGTTAGTAAGGATTACGGTGAATTAATAAGCAGGGCAGAGTCCCTCGGCATTAATAAGGATTGGGTAACTAGGATTGTTAATAATATTGTTGAACTAATACTGAACAATAAGGAATATGAAGCACTTGAATATCTGACAAACATGATAGTGATGGAATTAGGCTCCTTAAGACTATGCGATGCACACAGAAAACTTGTTCCCTCATTACCAACAATCTGCAATGTATGTTCTATATTAACGACCGGCATTACGGATTCAATAATTAAGAACATGGAAAGGGCGCTATCAATTCTTGAAATGCATCCTGAAATACATGCCATAATACCAAGGGTTCTCATGAACATTGTTGAGGCTAAACCAGGTGCCGTTACTGAGGATGATGTTGTTGGTGTACCTGGTAGGATTGATGCCCATGACGGAAGAGTTATCATAGGCTCAAAACCTATCTATGGCGGTAGCAAGCACTTGGGTAAATTAATCATTAAATGCATGAATGTGAATCCGAGGTATAGGTCCGTAGCCAGTATTAAGTATGATAATAAGGTAGAATATGCACTTAAGGAATTGAGTATGCACTATGTTAAAGTTGGGCCTCATGAAAGCTCTAATGAGGATGATGTAATAAACGCAGCGGTTGACTCAATGATCAAAGATCCCACATTAGAGGCTATTATAGACCTTGGAGGCTATGCACTGGAACCCGTCACTTACGTGTTTGGTATAGATTCAATAGATGTTGCATTAAAGGTGATAAAAATAGCTTCAAGAGCAACCTAGGCCTTTATCTTACGTATTAAGTAATTCACTATATATTTAGCTGGATTTATACCTGTGGCTTTCTTAAATCCCTGCCAGGACATGGTTGGATTAACCTCAAAAATGAAGTAGCCATTCCTTGTTTCCGCAATATCAACGCCACCATAATCAAGCCCAAGAACTTCAATCGTCCTCAACGCCAACTCACTTAATTCATCAGTAACCTTAGCTGGCTCGGGATTAGCACCTTGGGCAATATTGCTCTTCCATGAAATCCCCCTCCTGAATTCAGCACCTATTACCTCATTGCCAACAACCACGACTCTATAATCACCATTACCAATCTTATCAAGAAACCTCTGTACATACATTGGCTTATTCAGGTTAGTTAAGTAACTAAAGATGTGCATGGCTACATCAGCATCATCGACCTGAAAAACACCGAAACCCATGGCACCCCTAATCTGCTTGATAACGGATCTGCCGAACTCCTTAACTGTATTATAGGCGACGAACATGTTCTCACTAACCACGGTATCAGGGACTGGTAAGCCATGCTTAGCCAATAGCATTAGTGATATGAACTTATCACTGGCCATCATCCAATTCATCACTGGATTCATTACATAAACACCATTAAGTTCAAAGGCCCTAACAACCCATAGCCTATGCACGAATTGCTCAAAATCCCTAATTATGCCTATATGCCTAAGTATTGCGCCTGATACGTTCAACTCCTCATAATTAGACCTACCAATTAATTGGTAATAATTAATACGACCTTTACCAAAACTAACCCCAACCATATCAATGTATATCCTCTTAATCCTATGACCCAACGACCTAATGGCATCCTCTAGATCAACCACATCTTCAGGGTTATACTCAACCTCGTAAGGCCTAATAATTCCTATGTCCACAGGAGTGATGCGAATAAATACTGTTTTATTAATTTAGCCTAACTAATAATTGATGCATTAAATGATAAGATGTATACGTAAAGTAAACGTATACCTACTCCAATTTTATTTTATTTAAATCAATAGAAGCAGGAATAATGCCTCTCTTAAATCTATTAATATCGGAATTGAGAGGTCTTGTGGCATCAATACCCATCTTAGTGGTTATGCCCTGTACGGGATCAAGAGCCACAGGATCGAGGGTAGATCCCCTAGCGTACTTAATGAGTACTAAGTCCTCATCAGCCCTGAATCTCGTTGCAATCGCCCACTCAATCTCATTTAGGTCATCTACATTTATGTCTTCATCAACAATTACGACATGCTTAAGGCTTGGATGCGCAGTAAAGGCTGCCATAATTGCGTTCTTAGGATCACCATCGCTCTGCTTCCTAATGGCCACAACTGCGTGTAACCATCCGCATCCACCATCGGTCAGCCTAACAGCCTTAACCTCAGGCACAACATTACTAACGAACTGCCAAATCTTTGCCTCCTTCTCAATTCCCATTAAGAGTTTATGCTCAGAATAACCAGCCACCAATGCCTGTGCGATTAATGGGCTGTCTCTCCTTATATAGATTCTTGTTATTCTAACAACAGGTTGTTCCCTAACTTCATCATAAGTACCGAGTACGTCCATACAGGGGCCCTCCTTAGTTGTTTCCCTAGCTGATATGTAGCCCTCCATAACGACCTCAGCATACGCAGGCGCAGGTACTCCATTATCTAAGACCTTGATCCTGAGTGAACCGTCTAGCAATGCATTCGCAATATTTAATTCGAAGATTCCAAAGGATGGTGATGATGCAGCAGCAAGTAGTAGGGCTGGGTGTAAACCCCATGAAATTGATATGGGCGTGTCCTTACCAAGCTCCCTATTCCTCACGTATATTCTGTATAAATGCCTAGGTACAAGCCTAATAACAAACTTATCAGGCCCTATTGGGGTAAGTCTATGAATGCTTGCGTTTAAAATGCCGTCTTTGGTATCCATTCCAACAACAACGGCACTCGTTAAGCAAGGCCCTGGCTCTAACTCAAAGTACCTAGGTATGGGTATCCTCGTTAAATCAACATTGGGTAATGGTTCATAAACCACGTTGTTTGTTTCCATGGTCTTATACGAAGAAGCAACCTCCTCAGCCCAAAGAAGTTTCTTATAAAATTCAACGTCACTTTTCACATTGAGAGCCCTGTATATCTTATCCCTAGTATTAACGACATTACCTACAACATGGGCAGTCCTGAACTCACGCACATTAGTAAATTCTAGGGCAGGTCCTTTGTCGAACTTCGTGATTACGTAAGGTATTTCATAGTTAATACTTAATTCCTCGTTAATGAGTTTTAACATACCTGCGCTCCTTAAGTCAGCTATGTATTTCCTTAAGTCCATTAATTTAACGCTAAGGCTTTTAGTAAAATAATTTTACCGCGCTATTCAGAATTGATGTTGTGGTTTTAGTTTTATGCCTATGCCCGGTGTCTCCGGTACGTAGACCTTACCATTCTTTGCATACATTATTGACTTAGGCTCCTCGAACACGTCAAAAATAGCGCTCCTTAATGGGTTATCAGGAGCTGTATACTCTATCCACATGGTGCCAGGCTTAGCTGCAACAAGGTGCGCACTAACGATTGGCATTAAATGAGGCGATACAGGTATCCCGTAAGTCCTAGCCAAAGCCCAAACCCTAAGCCATTCCGTGATACCACCAACATGACCCACCGAAAATACGCTTAAGGTCACGCTCAGGGACATGCTCATTCACGTAGCCGCGGTGGCTAGGGCGAGGCCCAAGGCCCTACTCATAGCGGACATGCCATTCATGACATACGAAACCGGCGTTAGGGACGCCCTGAAAAACGCCTCTAGATTGGTTAGGGCTGGTGCTGAGATGGTGTCCTTGCTGGGCTCCATTCATTGTGCCTTTTCTCTTTCTTGGTTTGGATGAGGAAGGGAAGAAGGGAAAGAAAAGAAAGAGTTTGATTGGCCCGTGGGTTTGGGCGGGTTAGGTGTTGTCTGGGTATTCTGGGCATTCGAGGTTTTGCATTGCCATTGCTATCCTTTTCTTCCTCCTCTCGTTCTTTTCGCCCTCAAGCCACACGCCCAGCTTTTGGCATACTGGATCCCTCAATGGGCTGTCCCTTATCTTCGCGTGCATTATCGAGACCACGTAATAACCTCTCTCGACGTACATCGTTGGTTTGTAACCGGCTTTCTCGAGCTCCCCAACTAATTTCAAAGTCTCATCCTCACTCTTTCTCTTTGCTCTAAGCTCTACCTTGCAATGACCATCGATGTGGATGCTCATCCTTATATCCGTCCCAGGGATATTGATTGAGCTGCCACCCAACTCTCTAACATCCTTCGAAGCTAGCTCGATTATTCGCTTGAGCTTCTCGCCGCCAAGGCTTGCGCCTAACTCGATGAGCTCCCTGATGTCTGGCACTGCCAACCAATCCCTGGCCAGCCTAACAGCCTTGCTCGAATTAACCGCAACCTCGACACTGTTCTCCCTTGGGTACATCGTGAAGCCCAACTCATTAACCAACCTCTCAATGATGCCAAGCCACAAATCGTACTTGGCTAGGCCCATTATCAACCTCACGTACCTCTTACTAACGTTGACATCGCCATCGCTCCAAACAGCCGGTGCCAGGAATGCCTTGAGCCTCTCAATGTTGAGTTTTTCAACCTCCTCTGCGACCTCTCTCTTCGGCTTCGCCCTGTGGTCATTGGCGATTAAATGCCACTTGATTGAGACATCATCCTCATTTATACTTATGCCATCTATGAACATGTGGACTTCGCCAGGGTAGGTAAGTGCCCACAAAACCACTTGCCATGGTTGTGCGGTGCCCATTGCTGGGTGACCACTCATAATACTCCCATCCGTCATCTCCCAACCGCGTTGGACAGCCTTTAGTAACTCCTTATCGCTGAAGGTGTTGGTCACCTTGACATCATCTCCTTCGAGCTTAGACAGCGTTAGGTTTATCGCGATGTTTCTGTTCTTCGCAATCTTATTTATATTAATTGCCACGTCCTTGTTATATAGGTGCACCATGAGTGACCTCTCGCCGTTGTTTTTACCAGTCACTATTATATCTGTGGCATTCCTCTCGAGTAAATCCATCAACTCCATAAACTGCCTCCAGTACCTCTCGACCCATTTCCTCCTCAACTTCCTCAATAGCTTGATCATCTTCCTAGCGATCTTCTTGGCCTCCTTCACCCTCTTGCCTTTGTCCTCCTTATGCTCCTCGAGCCACCTCTCCAATAAATCAATGAGCTCTTCTATGAATACGGCAGTCCCAAGCTTGTCCCTATGCCTCTCAATCCTCCTCCTCAACTCCTCAACAAGCTCAAGAACCTCCCTAATCACAGCCTCATCAGCCACAGGCTCACCACAGACAAACCTCCTACCCCTCCTAACACCCCAACAAATCCTCAACTTCTCGGTATTCACTTGAGCCAAAGACATCAAACAAATCAATGCATGAACACTTTAAAAAACATTCTAAGTATGATTGAGAGAATAAGTAGAGAGTTCAGCAAAAGTTTCGGCTTGCTCCCTGGTTTTGGTTAAGCCACCGAAATAATGGAGGCTCAAGCCAACAAACCACCATGAGAAGCGAGCACCATCAGGCATCACCCAAAACCCCAACAAAACCATAGGCATTATCTAAACAACCCACACATTAACTTGAAAATTCGCCAGCAAGCGCATATAGAAACTGCGCGAACAAAATTCTACAAAACCTAGGCAATGCGTAAGTTTCCTTTACTTAGATTCTATTAGGGAAGGTGGAACGTCCTAGTAAGCGATGGGTCGAGAGCAGTCAAAGTAAGCAGGTATACAGCTTAAGCCCTGGGTGCAGCTCCCTAAATGCATCTACATAACCAAGACTTAGGAAGTGATTGAGCCAATTCCTCTCCTGCGGTGTCAGGCCTGGGTGATTCTCATCCCAAATGGCTTCGTATTCAGTAGTGTCTCTTCCAACAACGAACCTAGCTATAACCCTTTGAATGAATTCCGCAAGTAGGTCTGAGAAGTAAACGCCTTCCTTAATATGGTGGTAATCAGTCACGTAGCCTATACCCTCACTACTATCCTCACCAATAACCTTAACAACAACCATATCATTGGCCGAACCAAAGTCGGGGATTTCAAGACCGGACCTAAAGACTCGGATCTTGATCTCCTTGATCTTCACATTAAATAATGCCGTAAAATGGGGATATAAATAATGCCTTTAACCAGTTTTTATCTCCTTACCTGCTCAAATATTGTATAACCGCACTTTCCACATGCCCACCTAGGCACAGGTACCTTGTGATAAGCCATTACAGAGCCACACCTTGGGCATATTCTCCTTAGGAACTTTATGGTTCCTTTATCGTAATCCACTTCATACCATGTATGTGCTCTAGCCTTTACTTCCTTGGGCATTCATGCATGGTCCTAACACATCCCTTATAAGATTTTCTTTCCTCGGCGCACAGTATGAAATCAATAATTCTATCACATCCTAGATATTAAGTAGAGTATGAATACCGCTACAACGTTGAATAAAGTTATCATTAATGCAGGTAGTGATATCAGCATGCCCATATCATTGATAGCCCATACATAGTAGACGGTTGTCATGAATAAACTCTCGATGAGGAGCATGATCGACAATGAGATAAGCAACTTCCCTAACCCCTTAAAGCCAATGCTCGCGTAATTCCTTATAATTAATACTGTAATTAATGCCTGAACCACAGCCAACGCTATGTCTATGTACCACATGACATGCATCACTCCTCACCCTCAATGCCAAGGATCCTCATAACATCCTCAATAACATTCCAATTCTTATCAAGCTTATCACTTATGAAGTAAGGCGCACCATAATTACTATTCATCTTCACAACAAGCCCATTTCTCTCGGGAACTTCTAGATGGTGCATTATCGTCCTGTAATTAACATTTAGCGCCCTAGCCAATTGGTTAGGGTTCATGGGTCTCCTCCTTAGGAGCATTAATATTTTCAATCTCATTGTCCCACCCCTCGTCCCTCCCAACAACCATATTAAAATCTTCTTTAAATCTCTCTCATACTCTACCATTAGCTCGATCATATACCCATTTAGTAACTTATAAGCTTTGGTTTCCCTCATACCCACGTTATGCTCAACCGCACTTTCCATATGGTGCTGTTATCATTACTGCATGCGTTAATAAGGTGTATCGCACATGTGCATTATTGAAAATGCAAGAGATTTGTAACAAAATTATAATGAATCTCGAAAAATCTCTTTTAATGTCATCGTATCCCAATGGGCAATGACGTCCAAAACCACAATAGGCATGGTGGTTGGGATAATAGCGATAGTGGTAGTGGCTGCCGTACTAATAACACTAACCTTAAAACCCACAAAGGCTCAGCCAACATTAACTACACAAGCCACTCTATCCGCAAGCACCACTACTAATAGTAGTGGGTCAGGACACGTACCAGAACTGTATAAGGAGGACAGCGCTTTAGGCGTGTTCTTCAACTTCCTCGATGGAATAGCGATAGAATCACCATCAGATGTACTGCCATACCTATCACCAAGCTTCACAGCCTATATAAGCGGTGTTCCATTCCCAGGTACGTACAATTACGAAACCTTCAACTCAACATGGCTCTCCAACTTCTTCAGCACCTATGAAACAGTGTACTTCTACACAACAGCACTACCGACGGTCATGAAGATGGGTAATGATACGTTCCAGGTATCTGCTGTTGTTCAGTACTTCGTAGCACCAACCAACGACCCAGTCTACCTACAGGTCTTCAATGCATCAGTAATTGCAACGATAAGGATAGTAAACGAGACACCATTAATCACGCAACTAATGTGGGTTGGTAATGAACTACCACCATCAGCAGTAATAGCGGGCTATCCATCACAACACACCCTAGAGGCCAATGTAGTTCTTGAGGAGTTCCTATCCCAAATAAACGGCATGGGCGCCGAATTCCCATCAAGCGTGATAGCCCAGTACTTTGCGCCAACAGCCACGTTGACGGTGGAGGGCCAGCTACCACCAGGGCTTATGGGTGGCATGTACCAAGGCATCAATAGTATTGAGGGCTTCTTCAACACCTGGGACAGTTACTTCATATTTGTGGCTGACTACGTGCAGAACCTACTGGCTAACGGCACGGCAATACCACCCGTGGTATCAATAACGCTAAACCCAAGTGAGGGTGTTGCCACGGTGACTGCCAACGATACGGTGTTCTTAGGGTGGGTAGCACCGGGTCAGAAGGGTTACCCAGCGCTTTATGATATGCATGTGAGCATAACAGCCTACTTCATGTATAATCCATCAACCTCTATGTGGCAGATAATCAATGAAACCATGGACTTCACACTGGTGCCCCTAGAAAGCGATACAATGTCGGAGGTAGGGTTTGGCGCGCCATACTATGGCAATACGCCAGCATTTGTCTTGGTTGGTGGAGAGACTGTAACCGTAAATGCGGCATCAGGACAAAGCTACACATTGCAGGTGGGCAATATAAAGGTGGTAGTTCCACCAGGTACATATGCGGAGTTTACCAATGGAACAATGCTGAGCACATACAACTTTATTCCTAATGAAAATAAGATAGATAAGGTTATAAAGGTCATAAGATCTGCAAGCGCCGCTTTACCGGGCTGAGCTATCCACGCCATATGCCAGTTAATTACCGTCTCAGAGGTTTGGATGCTTGGTGAATTGGGGTGTGTATTATCATATTCAACTTATTCCACCTTGGGGTTGATCATGCACTGCCTAGGCTTTGTAGAATTTTATTCGCGCAGTTTCCGTATGTGCTTGCTGGTGAATATTCAATACGCTCCACAGCAAATGCGGGTCTTAACCAAAGCCAGTGAGTGAACCAAAACTTTCGCTGAACTCTATCTAATTCTTTCTAATAAAATGGGAAGGTTTTTAAAGAATCCATGCATTGAGTTGTTTAATTGGCTATGGCTCAGGTTAATGACTTGAGGATTTGCTGGGGTGTTAGGCGAGGAAAAAGGCTCGTTTGCAAGGAGCCGGTCACGGATGAGGCCGTTATCAAGGAGGTTCTGGAGTTGGTCGATGAGTTGAGGAGGAGAGTTGAGGTGCATAGGGGCAAGCTCGGGACTGCTGCATTCATAGGCGAGTTGATCAATTTGCTCGAGCGTTGGCTCGAGGAGCATAAGAATGACAAGGGCAAAAAGATCAAGGAGGCCAAGAAAATCGCTAAGAAAATGATTAAGCTGTTGAGGAAGCTCAAGAAGAAATGGGTCGAGAAGTACTGGAAACGACTCCTCGAACTGATGGAGATGCTCGAGAAGAACGCAACAGACATAATCGTGACCGGTGGGAACGACAGCAATAGGTCGCTCACGGTGCACCTATATAATGAAGATATAGCGGTCATAGTGAGTAAGGTCGCTAAGAGCGGAAGCATCACGATAAGCCTATCGCTATCTAAGCTCGAGGGAGATGACGTCAGGGTGACCAACACCTTTAGCGATGAGGAAGCCCTAAAGGCCATCCAACGCGGTTGGGAAATAACGGATGGAGGTATTATGAATGGTCATTCAGCAATGGGTACGAGCCAGCCTTGGCAGGTGGTCCTGTGGTCGCTTGCTTACCCTGGTAAAATCCACATGTACATAAACAGCATAAACATAAATGGGGATGGCGCATCAATCATGTGGCATTTAATTGCCAAGGACCACAAGGCGAAGCCGAAGAAGGTGGTTGCAAAGGAGGTCAGGAACTTTGATGAGGAGAAGCTCAGAGTGTTCTTGGCACCGGCGGTTTGGGGTGATGGTGATGTTAATGTTGGTGAGAGGTATGTGAAGTTGATAATAGGCTTAGCTAAGTACGAGCTGTGGCTAGGCATAATCGAGAGACTAGTCAACGAGCTGGGCTTCACGATGAAAATAAGAGATTACAAGGCCGAGGTTGGGATTAATTCGAGCAATGCCGTTAGGCTGGCCAGGGATTGGCTCTCGGTGCAGGACATCAAGGAGTTGATCGAGCTTGGCGCAAGCTTGCCCGGCGGTGAAAAGCTCAAGAGGATAATCGAGCTTGCCAACATGGAGATTAAGGAGTTGGGCAGTAGTTCAATTACGATACCTGGGACGGACATACGCATGACCATATGCATCGATGGTCAATGTAGGGTTGAGCTTAGGGCGAGGAGGAAGAGCAAGGATGAGGCGTTGTGGATAATTGAGGAGCTTAGGAGGGCTGGTTGTGAGTCGTCATTGCGTGTGGCTGGAAGGTACTACGAGGTTGCGATACTTCATTCGGAAATTCAAAGTAAACCGGAGCTAAGGGAGCCAGTCTGCAATCGCCTACTTGAGTGGTATGAGGAGTTACCTAGCGACAGCATCGAGGAGAAATGGAGGTTTGCTAACGCCATGAGGAAGCTCGGCTGCACAGATGTCGGCAAATAACCCGCCCAAACCCACGGGCCAGTAAAAATATATTTTTTCTCTTTCTCTCCCCTTCATCAAACACAACAACAAATAAAAAAGCAAAAGCACAAAAGAAATAGAAACTGGTAAACCGGCCAGGATTCGACCCGGGTTCTGCGGCTCGGCAGGCCGCCATCCTAGACCAGGCTAGACTACGGCCGCGGGGTAAACAATGGTTTATGGATGGTTTTAAGCATTAGCCTAGTGCTAATGGCCGACTACGACATACCACCACCGCCAAGCCCGAGCGGTTACGTGCCAATATACACCTTCGCCTTTGAGGTTAACGGCCAAATAACACCAACAATAACCTTCGTAAACTCGAACGGAAAGCCGCAAGGCATACTGACCTATGTGTACACGGCACCTGGTGTTAATTGGACGAGCTGGACATGGTTAGGCGGCATGTTCAATGGGACAGTCTACATAGGCGGTCATTACGCCTTCCCAGATCCCTGGACGCACTTTGGCAATGGTACTATGTTCATAAAGTTCATAAAGCCAGTACCGTGGGTCTTCGAAGCACCACAGCAGATGCCGGTCTACACAATGACCTCATCCATGATGCAGAGCACATCAATGTCGAGCAGCTCATCAAGTAGCTCAAGTAGTTCCAGCAGTTCGAGTTCTAGTGGTTCATCCAGTGGTTCAAGCACACCAATGCGGGGTGGTTAATCAAATTGCTAATAAATTAATTACGTCAAAATTCTATCCCTTTTCCCTTACATTTTCCTATCTCTTCTACCCGTATGCTCTAATCTATTATTTTAACCATAGTGTGGTCCATTTACTATTACTGTATTCCTCAAGCACGTCTTGATAAACCTTCTTCGTCCAACGGGCAATCGACCGCCAGCTGTACCAACGACTTACGGATTCCCTCGCATTCCTTGCTATGTTCTTCCTTAATTCATCATTACTAAGCAATATCTTGGCCGCATTAATTATCTCATCAACGTTGTTAGGTGTTACTTTAACGCCGTTATACCAGTCACGCACGATCTCATCAGGCCCGCCAACCCTGGTCGTGATTACCGCTAAACCTGCGGCCATGGCCTCGAGTATTGTTATTCCAAAGGGTTCGTACCTACTGGGTAGTATTGCCAGGTCTGAGACCTTTAATATTGAGTATAATGTCTCATCATCAACCCTACCAGTGAAGTAAACCTTATTCCAAATATTCCAGTCATGGACGAGCCCCATCAAGTACTCCCTCATTGGTCCATCACCAACAATAAGAAGCTTCAAATTCCAATCCCACTTAAGCAACTCCTTAAATGCTGTCAGTACCAGGTCAGGTCCTTTCTCATGAACTAACCTACCGACAAAAACTATAATCCTTTCACTAGGCATTGCATAGAGGTCCCTGAAGCCAGGCTTCACGCTCACCGAGTCTATGTAGGATACATCAATGCCATTGGGGATCATTATCAATTTATCCTTTGGAACCCCATGCACTGTGGAGACCTCATTAAGCATGTAATTACTGCAAACAATGACCTTCCAGGCTTCGTAAGTAGTTCTCCACTCCCATGAATGAATTATGAACTGCTCCTCATTATGAATACCACTGCGCCTACCAACCTCGGTAGCATGTATCGTAGCTATTAAGGGCTTACGTAATACATGCTTGAGCACTATTCCAGCAGGTCCCGTTAACCAATCATGGACATGAATTAAATCAAACTCCCACTCATCATATAGTCTAAGGGCATCCTCAATCATCTCCTCATTGAAATTCAATACCCACGTAATGAAGCCGGTTGATCGAAACCTAAATGGATCAACTCGCCTAACGTGAACTCCATCGACTTCCTCAGAAGGTGATACGCCAGGTAGTGATATACTCATCACAGTGGTATCAACACCATCCCTAATCAAATGCCTAGTAATGTGATAAACATGCCTTCCTAATCCACCAACCATATGGGGTGGATATTCCCAACTGAGCATTAATACGCGTATTACCACGGGGTATTTTTATGACATATTTATTTAAAGTTAATTTAAGGTAATTTATTTCGGGCTAAGTATGTCTTTTTATTCTGTTCAATCCCCCTTATGAATATCTCACTTCTCCGTATCACGATCCTTAGTGCCTTAGAGCTACTAATCCTAATATTGAGGTCCTTACCATAGATACCCTTAAGTACTCAATGACTCTTGATCTTAATGAATAATAAGCCACAAGGCTTGGAGAGGTTTGATAGAATTAGGGACTTAATTAGTATATAGTTACGGGCATTATTTCTTAGTGTTATTTAAAGTCTATAGTGATGAATGCCGTGTAATAAAATTTAAAATTAATGAAAAGTGGTCTTAGTACGTGAAGATCATACTTGTTGCTGTGCCAGGTAGTGGTAAATCAACAACGTTAAAGTTCGTTAAGGAGATGCTGCCTGACATAGTGATAGTGAACTATGGTGATTACATGCTTGAGATCGCAAAGAAGCATTATGGAATTACCAATAGGGACGATATGAGGAGGAAATTACCGGTTGAGGAGTATAGGAAGGTTCAGGAGCTTGCTGCTGAGGAGATCGCGAAACTACCTGGTGATGTAATTATAGATACTCACGCAAGTATTCGAGTACAAGGAGGCTTTTATCCAGGTCTTCCTGATAGGATAATAACGAAGTTAAAGCCGGATGCAATTGTACTTATGGAGTTTGATCCAAAGGATATAATGGAGAGGAGGGCTAAGGACGTGGGGCTTAGGGATAGAGAGTCTGAGTCGCCTGAGGATATTGAAATGCATCAATTAGCCAATAGGTATTACGCCTTTGCAGCAGCTAATGCAGGGGAGTGTACCGTTTATATACTTGACTTTAGGAGGAAACCCCAGTCGAAGCCCTTTGAGCATGCTGAGATAGCTGCTAAGTTTGTTGTTGATTTAATAATGAGGAATAGAGGCTCAAGTAAATAATTCTTTCCTATCAAGGCGCGAAATACTTAAAATAGTATGACATTTCGAAGGCTTGTATGAAGGCTTTAATAATCGTTGCTGATGTATCATATAAGGGGGAGTACTCAATGGCGGTACAGGCACTTAGACAATTAGGTATGGAAGTTAGTACGGGGTTAGTAAGTAAATCCGTGAATGTAAACTTCGACATTGATCTCACAGGTGGATTAAGTGAGGGTATTCTCAGTAATTATGACGCTGTGATCTATATAGGTGGTTATTGGGCCTACTACGCCAGTACCGGTAAGGAAATACCTGGTAGGATTAAGCCCATGGTTAATAAGGAGGTTTTTGAGGAAATACTTACTCAATCGGTAAATGGTGGTAAAACAACGATACTACCCCTGGCAACACCAGCCTATGCAGCCAAGCTGGGTTTACTAAAGGGTAAGAAGGCAACTGTTTACCCAACGACGGACTTAATAACCATACTCAGGAATAATGGTGTTGAGTATATTAATGACAACTTTGTGATCGATGGCAGTATAATAACCCTGAAGAAAGTAACAGTGGAATCGCTCACCAAGGCACTTAGCAAATAAATACGTTTCATAGTTTTCATGATATTAAGCATCATATTATTGATAAGAGCAAGGAATAGTTTAAATTACCATATACCTCGCCTTAACTAGTAATGGCTTCACCACAACGTAAATCACTGGAAATGTATGAGATTCCCCGAGTCGTGGTATTTGGACCCAACGCCATTAGTAAGGTTCCTGAAATATTAAGTAAAATTGGACTTAATGGATTAAGAGGGTTAATTCTCATTGGTCCTCACTTTGGCAAGCACTTAATTGATAAGATTGAGTGTAGGATTTGTGATGTTGAGGAGATTAGTGAAATAAGTCCTGAGGGAATTATTGAATTATCGAATAAGTATGCCCACATTGTTGATTATATAATAGCCCTAGGTGGTGGTAGGATAATTGATTTCGGTAAGGCCATGGCTCACATAATGAATGCACCATACGTGTCAATACCCACGATAGCGTCTCACGACGGTATAGCAAGCCCTTATGTATCACACATACTTCAGTTAGATCTTAATAAGTACGGTCTCGGCAAGGTTCAGAGAACTCCAATAGCCATTATTGCAGATACGTCAATAATACTTGAAGCCCCAAGGAGGTACCTACTGGCTGGTGTTGGTGAATTGATTGGTAAGTTAATAGCTGTTAAGGACTGGGAACTAGCCGTTAGAGTTAAGGGCGAGGAATTCAGCGAATACGCCGCAGCCCTTGCAAGGGATAGCGCGTTGATAGTCCTTAGGAATAGGGATAGGTTGAAGATACATGGCGAGGAGAGTGTGAGGATAGTTGTAAAGGCGCTACTTGGTTGTGGTGTCGCTATGGCAATTGCCGGTAGCTCAAGGCCGTGTAGTGGTTCCGAGCACCTATTCAGTCATGCTATAGATTTACTAGCGAGGGAAAGGGGGTTCAGACCTGCACTGCATGGAGAGCAGGTGGCACTTGGTGCAATAATGATGGCGTATCTACATGGTATGAGGTGGAGGAGGATAAGGTCGTTCCTACAGAGCTTAAATATACCCGTTACGGCTAAGGATCTTGGTCTTGATAGGGAAATAATAATTGAGGCATTAACAATGGCACATAACGTTAGGCCTGATAGATTTACTATATTAGGAGCGGGCTTGTCTCGTAAAGCCGCCGAAAACCTAATCGAGATTACAGGTATTGCTTAAATAACCTTAATTAGCAGGTAGCTAAATATTAGGCCTACGATTATTGATGCTATAAAGCCGAGTATTAACTCATTGAAGTATCTAAGGTTTATTATTCTGAATCTATGAGCAGCTCCAACACCAACTAGACCGAATGATGTCGTTACGGTGACGGGCATGGGCACGGAATAAAGAGTGCCGATCTCCATGGCAATAAATGAGAACAATTGCACAGTAAAGCTGGTTAACGGGCCTATTGTGAATAAGCCAGTACTAAGCCTATATAATGTTCTCCAACCAATTAATAAAACACCCATCATTGAACTAATGATTATTAGTAATAGGCCTCTATAACTAAAGCCTAATAATGCCCATAGTAATCCAAGGTTATTTGCACCAAAGGAGAATGAGAGTAGAAAGACTGTTAGTATGGATAATGCCCTATAAATACTTATGTGTTTAAATGATATTCTCGAAAATGCGCTAAGAAATTTGTAAAGAATATATGAGAGAAACATTACTATTATAGGCAGAGATAACCAATAACTAAGTACAAAAATTGCATTGCTCATTATGTGGCCTAGTGCAAATGAAGCACCGACTAGGCTTGCGTATAAGGAGCCTGTTAGTGACATTGGGACTTTCATTCCCTCACCAATTATGAATATAATTATGGCAACTGCCATGGCAACCAGGGCTGCATCACCACTCACTATATTGGCCTTCATATAAGTACCCTGCAACCATAATCCAAGTACATAACCAAGTAACGCAATTACTAAGGCATATTTATAATCAATTGACCTAGAACCCACGGCAGCTCCAGCATTAGCCGATAAATTATTCCCGGATACTAAAAATGAAAGCAAAAACGCTAATGCGTAGTTCACTATTAACGTATACGTCATACTAATAAACAAGAAACGCCCTCTACTTTTAAATTCAACTATTCTATGTATGCAAAATGCACTACTTTAAATCATTAATTATTAATTCAGCCACCCTCTTCCCGCTCATAATCATTGAACCAAATATTGGCCCCATCCTCGGCAATCCGTAAACGGCAGCAACGGCCATACCAGTCACGTAAAGGCCATTCACGACCTTACCTGTGTATTTAACGACTAAGTCCTCAGCAATTGCGGCATTCGCTGAGCGTTCACCAAGTACCTTCAATCCCATGTTAGGATTCTTCCTGGCAGTTACATTAGCGATTTCTGCATCATGCCCCGTAGCATCAACCACGGCTTTGGCTTCTATGAAGAACGGGTCCGTATGCATATTGGCCATCTGTATTGTTGACCAATAAACAGCTAGACCAGCAACTCTAGGTGGATTGTCCCTAGTTATAACATCCTCAACGTGGATTCCAAGAAGGAACTTTGTTCCAGCATCCATAGCCTTAACAGCCAACTTGACAATTAATTCAGCAGGGTCAATGGCGAATAATCCATCGCCCATGTCCTGAAGCCTAATGCCAAAGTCCTTACTTAGGATCTCAGAGGCTGGGTACTCAATGACTATGCTTGGTAAGTGGCTTGCAGCGCCACCGATACCACCACCAAATGACAACCTTCTCTCAAGAACTATTGTCTTCAAACCAGCCTTTGCCAGGTAATAAGCCGCAGTCATGCCTGAGGGACCGGCACCAACAATAGCAACATCAACGCTTGAATACTCATCAAGTATTTTCAAGGCGCTCCTCATTATCGCACGGGTAATGCTTGACTCTGAGATTGATACTCCCACCATGCAATCACCAAGTTATTATTCACAAATAAACAAGTTATAAATTAATTCCCCCGATAAAGTTCATGAAGAAAGGAGTAATTAAGCACGTAGCATCCTGATTAAAATCAAAACTTACCTGGTGCCCACATGAGGAGGTTAAGCTGAAGAAACAAAGTGGCTGTCTCAAAGTCTACGTGAACATAGAAAAATAAGGAAACACCCAGAACTTTAGAAATACGTTTAATGAGACAATGACCAAGGGCAACATCAAAAGAACATAGGGTAATAACCAGGGCAATGGCTAACTTATTAAACAGCTAACAACCCCACCCAAGGCCTTCAGGCTCAAAACAAAACCGCAAATAATAATAAAATTTCAATTTCTTTAACACTTTGGCGCCCCGGCCGGGATTTGAACCCGGGTCTGCGGCTCGACAGGCCGCCATACTAGACCGGGCTATACCACCGGGGCTTATGGTGGAAAGGCTTGAGGAAGTTTTAAATTTTTTGGCTCGTTATGGTATTAAGATTGGTATTCTATTTGAATTCTATTTTGCATTTTAAACAAAAGCAGGAACATAAAGAAAAGACCCTTGGATGTAAATCTTCCTTAAAGTACGTGCTCTATTATGCGTGGGTCTCTATTTAGTCGTTTCCTGTCTAATTACTGACTGAGTAAACACTTTAAATTGCCAATTTTTTGTCTTGGTATGACGGTGAATAATACAAGTAATGTAAATAATAAGGAGGATGATGAATTGAATAAGTTATTGGAAAGGAGAGCTAGGGAATTAGCTAGGGCGGTTGGTAATGAGCCTGTTGAGTTGGATGCGGATAATTTTGATAATTTTATCAGGAGTAAGAGGGTTGTGGTTGTGGACTTTTGGGCACCCTGGTGCGCTCCATGCTTTTTACTCGAGCCTATCCTAAAGGCCTTAGCTAAGGAGATGCCTTGTGTTGGTTTTGGTAGGTTAAATACGCAGGAGTGGCCTGATGTTGCGGCAAAGTATGATGTAATGAGTCTGCCTACGGTCATCATATTTAGGGATGGTGAACCTGTGGATTTCGTGATTGGTGCAGTGCCCAAGAAGATAATTGCTGATAAGATAAGGAGAATCCTTAGCGAGAATTAATGATTTAAATTACTTTTAACAAGATCATGGTTAATTACTTGATATTCTCCTCCCTCTCTACTTCACCTAGTGATTTATCGAGTACATCTATCGCCTTATCAATATGTTCCTGCTTAACAGTTAGTGGTGGTGCGAACCTAATGACGTTACCATTCCAACCACTGGTCACGAAGAGTACGCCTCTCTTCAATGCTCTATTAAGACATACGTCACTTGTTTCCTTCGTCGCTGGCTCCTTAGTCTTCCTGTTCTTAACAAGTTCAATACCGATCATGAGTCCTAATCCCCTGACATCACCAATGAGTGGATGCTTATCATAGAGCTCCATCAACCTCTTCATTGCATACTCGCCCATTTTCTTGGCATTACTTAATAATTCCTCCTTATGCATGTTATAATAATCAATTGTCGCCTTCACAGCAGCCATTATTAACGCTGATGCGCCAAAGGTCGAATGCTCATCATTTGGTTGCATTGCTGATGATAATTCCTTCCTAGTGACTACAGCTGATGCCGGCAATCCACCAGTCATTCCCTTAGCAGCTACGACAATGTCAGGCTTAACGTTAAATTGTTCAAAGGCCCAGGTGGTGCCTGTCCTACCCATACCCGTTTGAACTTCATCAAATACTAGTAATATGCCGTATGTATCCAATACCTTCTTGAGCTTCTCGAAGAAATTCATAGGCGGTACTACGATACCACCAACACCCTGTATCGGTTCAGTCACTAAACAACAAGCGTCTTTAATGGCGACATAATTTATGTAATACTCAATAGTCTCGACGGCTGCCTTGCTGCATTCCTCGGGTGCCATTTCGCCAAATGGACACCTGTATGGGTATGGGAATGGAGCTATTAATGTACCCGGTGGTAATGGGCCATACTCCTTTCTCCTCATTCCATGGTATGAACCGGTTAGGTATGTCCTACCGTGATAGCCACCCATTAGGTACATCACGTATGTACCCTTCGTATACCTCTTTGCAATCTTCAGCGCTAATTCAATGCCCTCAGAACCACTTAACTTGAAGTGAACCTTATTATACATTGCCTTATCAGGGAAGAGGCCTAGTACTGCCTTCGCGGCGTTTAGTAGCTCCTCAGTGTACCAATTATAACCATTGCCAGCTATTAATCGCTTGGCCGTTTCAGTAATGGCATCAGCGAGACCTGGTGGATTATGGCCAAGCAGTGCCGTGGTTACTACGGTCATGAAGTCTAAGTACGTATTCCCATCAACATCATAAACATAAATATCGCGGGCCTCCCTGACGACGATCTTATGGGTTGGGTATATATTCGTCATTAAATATTCGTCCAGTTCCTTAAGGATTTCCTCGGATCTTCCCATCGAGTTAATTAAATGTTTCTCCTTTTAAGCTTAATCTATTAACTACTTCCTCTATAAGATATATAATATGTTTTCCTAAAATTCTCTATTTTTCTTTAAGATTTTTCCATTAAGGTGTTCAGTCTATAAAAATACATAGATTATTTATATATCTAGAAAGGTTTTTAAGAATAAGCGTGAATTGCGTCCGGTTCTTATGGAGGAACAGAAGGCACAATCACAAGAGGGTAAGATTGCTGAAGTGTCATTAGTAACTGCCTCACCTCTTGACTTATTATTTAATCCAAAATCGGTGGCAATTATCGGAGCTACACCTAGGGAGAATAGTGTTGGTGGTGTAATAACTAAGAACCTGCTCACTAGGTTTAAGGGTAAGGTTTACCTAGTTAATCCTAAGTATGATGAAGTTAATGGCATTAAATACTATAAATCAATACTTGATATTCAAGACAATATTGACCTGGCAGTCATAGCAGTCCCAGCACCTGCAGTGCCTAAGGTCACTGATGAATGCATCAAGAAGGGTGTTAGGATTGCCATAATAATTAGTGGTGGTTTTAGTGAGGTTGGTGAGGACGGTGCAAAGCTCGAGGAAGAGCTCAGAAGAGTTGTTCAAAACCGCATTAGAGTACTTGGACCTAATTGTATTGGTGTTTACAATGCATTTAATGGCCTAGACACATTCTTCCTGCCTGAGGATAGGATGGGTAGGCCTAAGCCAGGTCCTGTGGCTCTTATAAGCCAGAGTGGTGCTGTGGCTGGTGCAATACTTGATTGGGCAGCCAGGAGGAATATTGGGGTAGGCCTCGCCGTTAACTATGGAAATAAGCTGGACATTAACGAGTCTGAACTCCTTGAGTACTTTGCTAAGGATAATAGGGTTAAGGTTATTGTTATGTACATGGAAGGACTGAAGTATGTTGGAGAGGGTAAGAAACTCCTTGAGGTGATGAAGGAGGTATCCAGCGTTAAGCCAATTGTTATTTATAAGGCGGGCAGGACTAAGGCAGCCACGGGAGCCGTTAAGTCCCACACAGCGGCATTGGCGGGTAATTACGAGATATACCATGCGATGCTTAGGCAGGCTAATGTCATAGAGGCTGATAACTTAACTGATGCATTTGATATGGCTAAGGCATTGGCAACGCAACCATTGCCAAGGGGTAACAGGGTATTGGTGATAACGGACAGTGGCGGTATGGGTATACAGTCTGTGGATGCCTTGGACATACGTGGACTACAAGTACCGGAATTATCTGAGAGTCTTCAGGAAATCTTGAGGAAGCAGTTACCTCCATTATCCGTTACTCGTAACCCAATTGACTTGACGGGTAGTGCCACGGATGCCATGTACAAATTCGTGCTAGACACAGTACTACCAACGAGTTATGTAGATATGGCGTTAATAATAGCCCTAATGCAAATACCTGGTTTATCAATAAACCTGGGCAATTACATAATTGAGGCCAAGAGATTCAATAAACCAATAGTTGTTGTTAGCTTTGGTGGTAATGAATACGTGGCCAAGTTCGAGAGTAATCTAGAGGAGAATGGCATTCCTGTTTACCACGCGCCTCATAGAGCCGCAAAGGCACTGTGGGCCTTATATGAATACTCAAAGATAAAAGGCGTAGCTAAGGAATGGTGGTGAGGGTTATGAACCCAATAGTTGCTAAGGCCCTTGAGGAGGGCAGGTATAAATTACTCGAACATGAATCCTTTGAGCTTCTTAGGCAGTATAACATACCAGTTCCTGACTTTGCACTTGTTCAGGATGTTAATGAGGCGCTTAAGGTTGTTAAGGACATAGGTTACCCAGTGGTACTTAAGGTTGTTTCTCCAGACATAATCCATAAATCCGATGTTGGTGGTGTCATTCTCAATATAAATAATGATGATGAACTTAGGAACGCCTGTGATAGAATTAAGAATAATATTAAGGAAAAGGCCCCATATGCCAGAATCAGTGGTTTCCTAATACAGAGGATGGTGCCTGAGGGTTTGGAGACGATAATTGGCGCCACAAAGGATCCAATTTTCGGTCATGTAATAGCCTTTGGTCTTGGTGGTATTATGGTCGAGGTTCTACAGGACGTGAGCTTTAGGATAGTGCCTATTACCGAGGAGGATGCCAGGGCAATGGTTAGGGAAATAAAGGGCTATCGATTATTTAATGGTTATAGGAACATGCCTGCCAGGGATGAGGAAGCCATAATATATGTAATAACGAAGTTCTCAGAACTCCTATCTGATAACCCAAACATTGTTGAGGCCGATCTAAACCCAGTCATTGTACTTGAGAGGGGTAAGGGGGCTTACGCAGCCGACGCCAGATTCATAATCAGATCAGTGTAATCTACGTGAGTTAGGTTTAAAATTAATGCCGTGCCTCTTGTCTTGTATGAACAAGGCACTACTAGTATTCAGGTTAAAGATGGCACTTGCAATAATAGCAATATTACTATTGGGTGCGGCTTTTACGTATGGTGTCATTTTGTTACTAGATCCATCACTAGGTGGTGTTGCGTTAGTTACGAGCTTAATAATAATGGCTTTCTTCTTAACATTACTACAATGGCTTATTGGACCGTTTTTGATAAATGCCATGTATAGAGCCCATGAGATTAAGCCTGATGACCCAACCTACGGCTGGGTCTACGACATTATTGCCGATGTCGCTAGGGCTAATGGCTTCAAGAGTGTGCCGAAGGTCTATGTGGCTGATGTACCGTTTCCCAACGCTTTCGCTTACGGAAGCCCAATAGCTGGTAAGAGGGTTGCAATAACACTGCCTCTACTGAAGATATTGAAGCCAGGTGAGTTGAAGGCTGTTCTTGGTCATGAGATTGGCCACCTTAGGCATAGGGATGTTGAGGTTCTGATGGCTGTCGGACTATTGCCCACAGTTATTTACTGGCTTGGTTGGTCGCTTTGGTGGGGTGGTTGGTGGGGTGGTTGGTCAGGAGGCAGGAATAATAATGGTGGTTTACTGCTTCTCATAGGCCTGGTATTACTTGCTGTTAGCTTCCTATTCCAGTTATTTGTTCTGTACATAAATAGGTTAAGGGAGGCTTATGCTGATATTAATGGCGCATTGACTGTGGAGAATGGTGCACGTAATCTTCAGAGAGCCCTTGCAAAGATAACGCTTTACATGGATCCAAACATGGTGAAGAGGACTACAAATGGTACATTAAGGATGTTGTTCTTTGCACCACCAGTTAGTGCTGAGTATATTGAGAATAATGTTGATGACTTGATAGAGTATTGGAGACATTACAAGCCGTCAATTTGGGAGGAGTTATTCATGACGCATCCGCATCCTGCAAAGAGGATACAGATGCTTGATAGGTTAGCTGAGTCCTCACTGTAATTCTCATAATTAATTGAAAAATAAATTTAATTCATAAAATTTATTTAATCTTCTTTTATGGCTGATTGGAGATAGAGGACCCTATATTTATCTCTAAATTTAAGTAAGGCGAAGGTAAATATTTGTTCGCCGTTGATGTAATTACTTGTGGCTGTAACTCTCACGTACTTAGCGCTATTAATGTCCTTAGCCACATTACCATCTATGTCAAAGAGTGTCACATCGTTAATGCTTAATCCAATGCCCGTCAATACATCCTTAATACAATCTATCACTAATGACTCATCAACATCATAGCACCTACCACCCATGAACTCACTCATCACCCTACTATGTAATTCATATATCCGCTTATCTAAATTACTCATCATACCTATCATCACTATACCACTAAATATACCTTATCTGCTCGTTACTTACCGTAAAGTCAAGCTTAAACCTCTATGGCAAAGAATTTATTATGAGCCTTAGGTAATGCTTATTTTTAACCAGGCATTATTTATTTTGATGGAGGTCATAAATACAGGTAAGAACGTTATGGACATGCTCAATGATCTTCTCAATGATCTCAGTAGAGATGATTTATCACTTATTGAGAGGTTGCCCTATGTACGAGAGTATGAGAGGTATAGGGACGTGATTACAAACATACTTAGGGAATTTCACATAGCGTTGGTTCTCGTTAGGGTGACGTTTAATGATGGTTCTCGTAAAGGTTACGTATTCCTAATAAGGGGTGAAGGTGGTGAATTGGGTAAAATACCTGTGTCAGGTATTGTTGAGGGTTATGTAGTGAGTGTGAAGGGCGGCGATAAGAGGAAGCTCCTATACAGCCCAGTATCCTTTAGTAAATCTGATGATGTTGCTGCGAGGATTATGGAATTCGCAAACATGTATAGAAAGGCTGAGGAAAGAATATCGCAACTCCAGCTACTTCGTGAAGCTGAGAAAGACTATGCTCTCTTTTATGAAGAGGCTGGTGATTAACGCATTTAAATTGCGGAATTAATACTGAGTTCTGTATGACGATCACGCCCTTAACTGAGGTCTACTTAATGATGAGTACTGCCATGCTGATTACTCATTAACTGCACCTGAGACTTTAATCTATTCTTTATTTCCTTAATCATTAAGTAAGCCTCTTCAGGACTCGGTATCTTTGACTTAGTCTTATAATATCTATAGACCTCTTCCTCAAAGTTAAGCTCGGTCATTACACCCTTACTATTTAATGTTCTCATTGCATCCCAAGGATCCCTTGCATTAATCACTAAATTGGCTAGCGGTAAATCACTAATGATCTTCCTGAGGTCTAGGTAGTAAGTTATTGATGATGATATATCGAGCTTCACATTCTTAGTGCTTCCTCTTATCCCAACGTTTCCGTGATGCCCCTTAGCAGCCCTATACACTAATCCACTGGCCTCTGTTACTGCCTTACTTAGAATGTCCTCAAGAAGCATTAAATCGCCTCGTGTTGGTCCATAGGCACCTAGAAATGCACACTTACTGGCTAATTGGCTTATTCTCATTAGCACGTAATCCCTATCTAACTCACCATCAACACCAGGACCTGCAATACCAAGTACTACCTGGGCGCCAGTATAATCTTGAACCTTACTTAAAACAGCAACTGAGTAACTATCAGTAAGTGGGCTATATAGTCCATCCTCATTACCTAAGGCTAACACATCACCACCAACATCAATGCCTATTATGGCATCAAATCCATACTTATTCACATACGTACTTAATTCTCTAGCTACATCATTTACGGAGCCCGAAATGCTAATACCTAACCCATCATCCTTAATTACACTTAATACATTGGCTATTTGAGGTACAACACGCCTACCCTCCCTAATTGCATAAGTATCTCCATCAACCATAGCTAAATAATTACCAAAGACCTCGGCGTTTCGAAGCTCCTGCACTCTAATTGGCCCAGGTACAATATCATTAATATATCTCTCCCAAAGAACTGCACCAAGCACGGCCTCCTTCCCCTCATTCACAGCAAGACTATATGTAATTGATGAACCGACAACATCGCCTCCACCGCCAATTCCAATTACCAAGACACTCCTAACATTAAGTCCAATAATTTCGTTAATCACGGATTAAAGGTTGTGCCTTATTATTTAAATGCATTAGCTTAATTAGTTCCTCTAGAATTTAGTCATTATTTGTTATTACTAATTATTCCATTAATTGTGAAGTAATATGTATTATTTACATACTTATTAATAATTATTGTGACGTAAAAACTACCAGTGATTTTCGCGAATTCACTACATAGTTTTTCGCTTGGTGAAACGTATAAAGTGTAATCTATGATTCCAACGTAAATGGTGTAGTTACGCGTTCGCTGGGTCATACTAAAAACACCTGTATAATGAAGTGTGATATTTATGTTATCATAATTATGATTAATCTTGCTCATTAATTCCTTGCTTAAACCCTCAGAGGTCTCTGTTATATTATCGGCATGTATTGTTATATTTTCTCTCAAGTCATTAACGATATTATTGACTAATTGTGAATAGTAACATAAATTGAATGGATACACGGTAGTAATCGTTCCCTCAATACTATTAGATTGGATAAGTGCTTGAATTGTTACCTGGTAAATTGTTACATTTCCTTCTCCATAAATCTCATAATTAATCACTCTATATCTTGCGATATTTCCTGTTTTATTACTAATAATATTGAGGGCTTCACTTAACATATTCGTCATATTCATAGCAATAATGCTACATGAATAATTCATTGGATTCGCAATAAGCATGCATGCATTATTCCGTAATATCTGGGGTAATGTATTATTCAGTTGCTTAAATACGTTCGTCGACAATAGGTAATTATTCTCAAGGGTTAATGCCCTCGATGTCTCATTATTTACGTAATTCATTAAGTACGTGGTTAATACAATCATTACCAGTAATACTATTAGTATGGGTAGTAACGATTTATAAATCATTTACATCACCTAGTATAAGTAACGTAAACATTAACCTCCAACTGCGAGTTGTTAACCGTGATCCTTGGGCATATAATTAAATAATTACTCGATATTACCTCATTAGTTATTATTATGTGATCGAGATCAGCATCGCCCGTAAAATTACCTAATTGGCATTTGGTGAATAGGTAAGTTCCCATGGATGCCTTATAATCAATTATAGAGAGTTTTACCAATAGGTTTGTCAGGAATATGGCGAAAATGAGTATTACGATTACTAGGGTTATGGAGATCAACATGTCAGGAAATATTAAGGAATCTGCGAGTGCCATTCATGATCACCACGGCGTAATTACTAACGGAGCCTGTTAAGTATAGTATATTTAATATGAAACCTGTTATCATAATGATCATGATCAGAATCATCAGTATTAGGACTGATGTTAATAGATATCTAATCATTTAATCACCCCATTGATCCACTGAATAATGGTATTAAGTTCCTTGATCAATAGAATATTATTTCTCAATAATTCCGCATATAATGTGGCAATGATTATCGACAATATCGTAGATACTACCATGAGTATTAATGCGCCATATTCCTGGAAAAGTATGTTCATTAGTTCCTCAAGAAGCTTCACAATTAATTACTCCACAACTCAATATATAAGTCACTCAGGGATTCGACGATTTAAATAACGACATACTGCTAATTACATGATTTACTAAACGCCTAATCTCATCAGCCAAGTATCTCCTACACTCGATTTCGAGAACCTCACCCTTAACATGCCTCTCCTCACTAAGGGCCTCCTCAATCGTGTTCCTGACCACCACCTCATAGACCCTAGCCTCAACCTTATCATCACTAGCCCTAACAACACGACCAACCCTCTGAATCATCTGTCTCTGGGAGCCTGTCCCCGACAGGATGATTGCCACATCCGCATCAGGCACATCAATACCCTCATCAAGAACCGTCGTCGCCACAATAACCTTGTACACACCCCTGGCAAATGCCTTAAATATGGAGTCCCTGTCACTCGTCTTAGAGGTTATCAATGCAACGATGGGCCCCAACTCCTCCTTAAGGACCTTATACAATTCCTCAGCCTGCCTAATGAATTGCGTAAAGACAATAATCTTACTACCAATGCCGATCTCAGCCTTCACAATATCCTTAGCAATATTAATTTTGGCACTGGCCATACTGGCTATGTTCCTCAGGACAATCGCATTATCACCAGCCCTCTCATAACTCCTCCTCTCCTCAGGCGTTAAGTCAACGTAAATCCTAAAGTGCCTAACGGGGACGACTAGCCTAGCCTCAACCATATCCCTATAATCAGCCTGGTAAACAAGATCGCCGGCGCTTAGGAAGATCAGGTGCTCATTATTATCGCTCCTCTTTGGCGTAGCAGACAAAGCCAACCTAAACGGCGCCCTAAGCCTAAACGCAACCTCCTTAAAGGTATCGGCAGGAACGTGGTGACAATTATGCACTACTACCCCATCAGCCACAAAACTATGATCCTCCTCTACCTCAATGTCATAAACGAATTCACCTTCCCTGGAAATGCCTCCAGTGCTATCGGTTTGATCAATTCCAGGAATTTCTTCGCCTCCCTCATATTCGGTGTATGTAGGAAGTAGTAATTGCGATATTGTGAAATGCTGAATGTTAGGTCCCAATTCGTCTTTAACCACTGTACCAGCTCCCTGTTCTCCTCCAAGGTATAACCCTCCGTATGAAGAGAAATTACGATATAACCATTTTTCCCCATACTTATTGACCCATCGTCCAGGAACCAAACTGCCAATGCTGTCGGAGTCTTTATCATATTCAGGAACTCCCTGGTTATTGTTTTCCGCCCATTTACGTAAGCCACCTTGTAAATCTCCGTTAGCTCTGGATGGCAGATAGTTTGAAATCTGTAGACGTCCCCGTAAGCCCCGTACTTCGTATTCCTTTCCAACCTTGGTGGCGACTTCACGATATTTTTTAGTTTCGAGTACTTCCACATTAAGTACTCGTACTGGGATAAAGCATGAACCACCGTTAGTCTTGCATTCTTCGCCCTTGGTGGTGGAATTGATAGATACCCATCCCCAAGTACCGTACCTAACACTATTTCCCTCTGTTCTTCCGTCAATCTCGGTAATGAAGCTAATCTCCTCTCCTCCCTCATTCTTACCATATTCCTTATTTGCTGAACTCCCTCTTCTCTGTGAAGTAACCACCGTTTCTGAGACCTCATCCCTTGAAGCTCTGGGTTGTGAGCCGTCACGTAATGTCCCCCAAGGGCTTGAGCTGTCTTGAATTCTTTCCCGCAAATTCTGCATTTGTACATCATAAAAGTATACCACATCGCCTCTCTTTAACGTTATCGCTTGTTTCCATCCATCCTTAGTTAGGATCAGGTGATCCTCAGTTAATACTATCTCTCCCCTTTCATGAGTAACTCTTACTAACCTCTTAATGAGTGGTATCTTGAAGTAGTTCGTTATACGCATAAAGCGTCCTTTATGCGTCAGAACCTTCACTGGTAAGCGCTTCTCCACGACCTCACCTATGGGCATTAATCCTCTATCTGTGACTATCAATGCATCGTAAGGTAAGCATTCATCAAACACCACCATGTCGAACTTATCGCTTATTTCTGCTATTTTATTAACGGCTGAGTTGTAAATTGCTACTGTGACCTCCCTAATATCGTCAAAACCACCACCCAGCCTACCAGCCCTAATGCCTAAGTGTCTCATTATTCTCTCGTACCACTGGTTCATTAGTTCCTCCGTAATTACCAGGATTATTGTCGGTACCTTAGTAACGGCTAGAGCTTTGAGTGCTATGAAGGTTTTTCCACCGCCGGTTGGCACAACAATAGTACCTCTCTTACCGGCCTTCAGCCAGTAATCGAGGGCCTTTTCCTGAAAGGGTAGGAGCCTTATTTCATCCTTAGGTATTTGTATGGTTCTCGGGCTCCATGGGACCTCAGAAACCCTATAGCCACTCTTTACCAGCATGTCCTTAATCGTCTCTCTGATGAATACGGGGAATCTAATGATGACTTTATCCTCAGTTCTTACTATATCGTCCTTACGTATAAGTCTCAAATCATGCTTATTGAGGTTTCCTTCCTTATCAACCACGTAGTATGGAACGGTGAGGCCCCTCAACTTTTCATAAAGCTCCTTAGATAGGAAGTGTAATTCGACATTGTCTAGGTCAAGTTTAGCGGTCCACCACTCAACCCTCCGCCTAAACAATTCCCTCAACCTATCATTGGCTAGGGCAAACTCCCTAGCCCTCTTGATGGCTAATTCCAGGTCACCAATTAGGGGCTTATTGGCGAATAAACTCCTTATGTTCTCTACGGCCTTATCCACGTACTCCTCAAATGAAGATGCACTGCCTATGAAGTTTCTATCACTTTTCACAAACTCCCTTATTAGGCATGATAAGGATATCACGTATACACCACCCTCCTCACTCAATATGCAGCTGCTTGGTAATGCCTCAAGACCAGCAAGGCTCTCGACACCTATGGCGCCTCCCGACGAGTTCACTACCACAGCTCTCATTACCCTCTCAAGCTCATCACCTGTCAGGTCTAGGAGATCCTTAAGCTCCCTGATTAATGATAAGGAATAAACCTTACCAGACCAATACTCACCATTCCACTTAAAACCAAGCTCCTTCAACCTATCCTTAACCCTCGATACCCTATCCCACGGCCACTCCCTCCTAATCTCAACATCGCCATTTATAACAACCCTAAATCGCATTTTATGAATAGCCAATATAACTGGAGTTTAAATCCATATTTTAAGCTTGAATTTAAAAATGAGTAATCATCATTTACGAAGCTATATGCGCGCATCACCACACTTATTAAGCAGTCCTGAGTTTCCCACGACCTAAGCCCCACTCTCTGCTATTTACGGCAGTACTAATCGATCAATAGATCATCGATCTTAATCTACCTTAATTATCGATATATTATTGATATTAATAATTTAAGCCAATAATCATGGCTTTAACAAAGGAAATAATTGGACATAGTTCAGGAAGACCCTGGAAACTATGACTAACACCTTAACGAGACAGGCGAGGGCACTACTACGGGTTGGTAAGCCCGGTGTAGGTGATTTTCAACCTAGCTCGAATCACTTTTTATGAATAGGTGGGTTATAAAGAAGTCCCATAAATCAGTAACTCCCGATGAACATGAAAACCACTCCACGCGGGTGGTTTGTCGTGGCTTTAATTGTTGCTATCGCCTCTCTGTCGGTTATCCTCTCACTCCTCATTGCTGTAGAGGCTCTGCCAAGCCCTATTCAGAGCATTAGGTTTGCCTACGGTGTCGCCTCCTACTACAGGTCCCTCCAGTCCTCAGCACCTCCCGGCCTCATTGTTAGGGTCTACGCAATCAATGGCTCTAGGGTGGTGCCAATCTCGGCCTTCGTGGCTGTTTATGGACTGACTCCTAGGCACATTGTCCCAATAGCCTACGGCTTCGGCTCCGTTGTCAACCTACCCTTCAACAACACCAACTGGAGGTTTGTGGCTAATAAATGGTTGTTGTTTAATCCAAGCATCGGTGAGTACAACACATCACTCCTCGTATTCGTCACGTACATAGACCCTGCAACAAATAGGAGTTGGATAACCGCAGTCTCAATACCATACAACATTGGTTGGGTCATGAACAAACAGGGAAGTGTAAGGTACATAGTCCTGACAGCATACATAAACCTAACAACAAAACCATTCAAGCTAATCCCAACAAAACCACCGACAATACCGAGCGACCAACCAATCCAAGTGGGCCCATACACGGTCTATAACTGTAGTGAGCAGGGCCCATCACCACCAACATTCTACGAAGCCGGCTACTACACAACGGTCTACTCGCCAACAACGATGTGCGACGGCTTCACGGGTCCAATACCGCTGGCCTGGGTGACGTGGAGTAACGGAATAGTTAATGAGTATGAGAATTACGGACTAAACCTCGCACTTCAAGCCTCGATTATAGGAGCCACTGATTGGTATGCCACGGGTTACGATAATGGCCAGTTCGGTACGATAGGCGTCTCGTATAGCGAGAATGTCTATTGGGCTGAGAATACAGGCGATATACTTACTAGCTCTGTTGTTGGTGGGGGTAGTATGTATATTTATTATGAGGGTACATTCGCCATAGTTAACTACAGCGAGTACGTATACAACATGCGCCTCGGAATTTACGAGTACGTGGGGCAGGTACCTGTTGTTGAGGTCATAAGTGTATCAACGCCCGCCGGCTCATCAACCTCAACCCAAGCACTCCCAGGTAATTACGACTTCGGTAATGGGCCGATATCGTACATATACAACGGCTTGATACCACTCGCGGAGCAGGAGCTTGGCTACCCAGTCCTAAATCAATCAACTGTGGTAACATACGCAAGCTGGCAAGAGGGGAGTAATGGGCCTGGATGCACAATATTAAACCCAGGTCAAGGACCTAACGAGCTTGCATGGAGCATATTATTGGAGAGCGTTGATGAGCAGTACCGGTTGAGTGGTCCCGAGCTTGGGTATGAGTTGGGTGGCTTGGGGCTTGAAACCGCGAGCTCGGCATTGGCAGAATTCCTAAGGCCCTTCGGCATTTTCGTTGACTTAATAAGCCCACTCGTGCCATTGAACACCCAAATCAACGTTCAACAAACTGCATTAGCAATATATGTACCAACGAGCAACGCGAATTATGTAAATTGGTACGTCACAATAATAACTGCATCTAATGCCTTTGGAATACCAACCTTTGGATTCATAGTGAATGCTACGAGCTACTACCAAAACCCATTCAACAACTTAAACTGCCAGGGCTAGTACATCGACTGCATCATATTTTTACGCGTACTTAAAGCTTACAAAGGCTTTAGTTTTAATAATCCTGATGAACCTGATTGACTACCCGAAATGGCCGTCACTCGCAAGGGAGTCGATACTTAATGTGCCCATGGATCTGAGGAGTGTTAGGTTGAGTATCGATGGTAAGGTCATTGATTATGGTGCTGAGATTGATTCAGTGGTTATTACTGGGATGGGTGGGTCGGGCGTTGTTGGCGATTTATTAAGTGACCTGTGTTGGTTCTGGGATTGTAGGGTGCCCATAATCGTTAGTAAGAACATGAGGTTACCGAGGAGGTTATCGAGGCCTTTGGTCATAGCCATTAGTTACTCGGGCAACACTGCCGAGACTATAATGAGCGCTAATGAGGCTCTGTCCCGGGGATACCCAGTGGTTGGTATTACGACTGGCGGTAAATTAAGTGCGGTACTTAGTGGTAAGGGCGTACCCGTTGTCCTGATTCCAAAGGTCTCGGCGCCCAGGTATGGATTACCGGCACTACTATACCCGGCGTTAATCATCCTTGAGAGATTCGGCATTGCCTCAGTGACTAATGAGTTAGAGAGCGGTATTACCGGGATTGAGAATGCCCTTAAGCACGTTGACGATGCGGTAAACCTGGCCAGGCAGTTAGTGGATTCAATACCCGTGGTTTGGGTTACGGAGAGTAGGCGTGGCGTTGGTATTAGGTTTAAGAACGACCTCAACGAAAACGCCAAGTACTACTCAGTGATTTCCGTAGTGCCTGAGGGTGCTCATAATGACATAGCTGCGGTAATCACAAAGCAAGGCTGTTTAAAGCATGTGGCGATAATGGGACCTAGTGACTATGAGGGCTTGTATGAGGAGGTGCTCATTGACGTGATATCCTCATTCGGGGCAAGGTCAATAATTGTTAAGCTTGAGGGTAAGACACCTCTCGAGACGGAGATTTATGGCGTAACCTACCTAGGAATTGTAACCCTTGCATTAGCTGAATTGTTGGGTGTTGAACCTGTGTCCACGGAACCAATTGATAGGCTCAAGAACCTACTTAATGAGAGGAGGGTATTCCAGGTTTAAATGGTTCAAGGCCTGAGTTTAGGTAAAATCTTGTGAATATAATGGCCACGGTAATTACTGGAACTAGGAGCAGAGCCATTGATAATCTAATTCCAATTAAATCCGCCGAAACTCCAAATAATGCTGGAACCACTATGCCTAGTATGCCTTGAAATGCCGAGAAGTAAGAATTGGCGGTGTTCCTTTCCTCAATACTTGTTCCCCTACTGATCATAAGCGTTGAGAGAGGGTATGTCGAGCCATGAGGTATGCCGAGTATTGCCATAGATGCTATGAATATTGCGTAATTAGGTGATGCGTAGAGCAGGGTAATACCTATTACGGTTAGTACTATGGAAATGGCCATAGGCCTGAATAGACTTCTTGGGATATAAATGGTTAGGTAAAGCCTGGTAAGGAAGGAGGTAAGGAAGAATGGTACGAATGAGAAATAAGCCAAGTATCTACTAACGTGGTATATGCTCTGTGCGTATATTGCTATGAATGCCGTAAAGACAATAAACGGTATACTGTATGTGGAGTTCGCGAGCATGGCCGATATTAAGCCCTTGTTCCTAAGTATCCTACCTGAATCAATGCGTATTCTTGGTTCCCTAGGGTCTGGCGGGAATCGTACCCTAAATGATAGGGCGAGGGAGAGTATTGCCAGTGGTATAAACAGTAGGAATACGTACCTATAGCCAAATCGGGTCAACAAGTATGTTTCAAATAATGGACCCACAACTAAACTCGTACTAAGGGCTAGGGTATAGAGCACAAGTAATCTCTCTGCGGTGGTTTGATCACCTATAATACTTGCTGATGTCATTATGTTGGGCATTATTAAGCCATACGCAAATCCAGTAAGTATAGATACTAACCAGATACTGAGGGAATTAGCTAGGGAGTACATTGGCAGTAGGATTATTATTAATGCATTTGAAATAATGAATAGTAACCTCCTTGTTGACCCAGGTAATCTAGCATTAATAAATAGAATAGATGTGAGATTTACGGCAGTAACCAATGATGCCAACAAACCAACTAAATAATTAGAGAATAATAGGTCATACCTAGCCAGTAAAGGTGCTGTGGTTCCGATCATGTTATTTGTTGCACGTATGGCGAAGGTCATTAGGAATATCGTAATTGCATAATAAATAATTTCTCGATTGATACGCACAATAATCAACGGAAGACCTATTACTTAAAAACCATTTGATTTAATAAATCATTGATCATTAGTAAATCGGTGTGAGCCAGTTCTTGTACTTGCTGACCCTACCGTGAACCACATCCATATAATAACTCCTTACCTTGAGGGCTATTGGGCCTGGTTCTCCATTACCAATGACCCTACCGTCAATGTTTACTACCGGAGTTACCTCAGCAGCAGTTCCCGTGAAGAAGACCTCATCCGCCGTATATAATTCCTCCCTGGTAATTCTTTTCTCAGTAACTGTTAAGCCTAGGTCCCTTGCTATTGTGATTATGGTATCTCTCGTAATACCCTCGAGTATTGAGTCATATACTGGTGGTGTGTATAGTATGCCGTCCTTAATAATGAATATGTTCTCCCCGCTTCCCTCAGCAACATAACCGTCGCGGTTAAGTAATATGGCCTCATCAAATCCCGACACCTTGGCATCTATTATTGCAATTACAGAATTAACGTAAATGCCACTTACCTTGGCCTTCATTGGGAACATGGAATTATGAACCCTTAACCAACTAACTACCTTGGCCTTAATGCCCTTAGGTTCTAGGTAATGTCCGAAGGGTACCGTTATTATTGCTGTGGTTACATCAAGGTTCCTAATGTCTAGGTTAACGGTACTTGCAGATACAAAGGTTATTGGTCTTATATAAACATCCTCATGCACATCATTGGCTCTCAATAGTTCCACGGTTGCATCAATTAGCTCATCAACGCTATAACCAACTTTAATGCTCATTATCTTAGCCGAGTCGTGAAACCTAACGTAATGATCCCTAGCCCTAAATACATATAGATTATTATTGTCAGAATTCCAGTAAGCCCTTATACCTTCGAATATTGATGTACCGTAATGTAGCGCATGCGTGAGTATTGGTATTGTAGCTTCCTTTTCAGGTATTAACTTACCATTAACCCATACGTACTTCATTAAGTGTTGCACTATAGGCTCCTTATTAAGCATTATCATTTATATAGTATATTTGTTCAATCACGAGTTAGGGCTAGGTATATCCCTGCCATGGGGGCATTTATTTGGCCTTCCCAGGTAATCATAAAGCTTCTCTACAACCTCCTCGGGTAATGCATCGTCGAACATCTTAGCCAGTTCGCAGGCCTTATCGGGGTCAATACCTGCCTTGACAAGTAGGGTTTCAATAACTCTATGGGCTCTGATTAATGAGTTCATTTCCTTAATGCCCTCATCAGTAATGAAGATGCCATTATCTCTCTTCTCCACGAAACCCTTCCTAATCAAGTGATTTACCTCCTCGTAAGCGCTTGCGGTTGATATGCCGAGAGCCTTAGCAACACTGAATATTGTGGCCCCAGAACCCTTCTCATTCATCCCCTTAATTACTAATAGGTATAGAAATTCTCTATTGGATATCCTCACGCTCAGACCCAACTACTACACTTAATAAAGATCTAATTAAACCTTATTCCTTAGGCATCGCCTAAATTGCCATTATTGCGGCGTAAATACCTGAAACGACGAGCATAGTTGTTACCACATAAAGCACAATAGTTCGAGCCCTACTTATTGCATACTCCCCAACGACATCTTTCCTCGAAACTAGGCTTATCAATAAGTAGGTGGGTATGGCGAGGGCTATGGCGTTGAAGACCATGATCCCCAATATTAAGTTAACGAGGTCTCTCATGAATATTATTATCAGGGCAGCGGGTACAACCTCAACCACGTAAAATGCGTAAAAGCCCCTGGCCTCACACATCCTCTTACTAAGTCCTGAGGGCCAATTGAAGTACTCGCTAAGTCCATAGGCGAAGCCCAGGCTTATCACGAATATGGCGAGTAACGCCGCTGCTATCATGCCTATGGCAGCTACTACGAACCAGTACGGACTAATGATCTTGTCAATGGAAAGAAGTGCTGATTGAAAGCCATCAACAACCCCACCCTTAATCCTAAGCCAATAACCAACCAATAGGCTACCAATCATTAACACCTCACTTATTATGGCGCCCATAATCGTCTCAAATCTCTCATGAGTATAATGCTCCCTTCTTAACCCCTTATCGACAATCGCCGATTGCTGGTAATAAAGCATCCAGGGCATTACCACAGCACCAATGTTGGCCGCGAGTAATGTAACGTATAATGAATTAATGTATGAACTAGGTGTGAAAATAGACAGAAATGCATCAAAAGTCTCCTGAGGTTTCACAGGTACTACTGCGAAAGCAGTTATGTAAACGAGAATAAATGCGGAAATAATCAATAATATATTCTCAACCCTCTTATATGAACCACCCATTAGTATTATGGCCGTATGGAATGTCAGTATCAGGATCACGGAAACGAAGACAGGAATTCCAAAGAGAAGTCCTATTGCTGATATTGCTGCGTACTCGCTGACATACGCAGCGCCATCTATGATGAGCATCGCGATTAATGATATCGCCACAATCTTCTCGCCATAAACCTCCTTAAGCAAGGTCCCCATACCCTTACCACTACCTAATGCTGCCCTTATGGTCAATTCCTGAATAAAGTACAGGGGTATAATTAGGAGTATAAGCCAGGGAACCATGGCCAAGCCCATGTAATAACCACTCTGCATTGCCGTAAGTATACTCGGCGCATCGACGTCAGCAAGCATGGTTAACCAACCAGGACCTAGCAGTACCCTAAGTGAATCACCAATATCTCTAATATTTCTCGATACTCTCTCCTGAAAATTCACGCCAGAGTCACAAAAAGACCCGATTAATTAATATTTTTCCTGTGGCAACTAAAGAAATAAGACATGCATTAAGTACCGTGAACAATCCTAATCCTTCCCTCAACGCCCCTTAGTAATGCATAGAATAGCACCACGGCAATGGCGTAGAGTACGGAAGTTATGTACAGGGGCAGGTCTAAATAACCAATATCCATTAGGTAACCACCGATGCCTGGGCCGACGGCTCGCGGTATTGAGGATATCATATTCCAAATACCGAATACACGACCTCTCTCTTCCCTAGGCACTAATTCATTAATGAGTGATGTCAGTAATGGGTTTGCCATGTTCATGAGCGTATTCCTAATTATGAAAAGAGCTAGTAACAATGGTAGGTCGTATATTAACGGCATTATTGCAAGTACGACCGTGGCCAAGCCCTCAAGTGTTACCACGGAAATCACCCTACTACGTAGTAGTCTTGATATTGTCGGTGCCATTAACGTGCCCAGGGCTAGTGTGGCGTTGGATATGGCGTAGACAATGCCCAGGCTGGCAATGTTTATGTGAAACTTAAGATAGAACCAAAGGCTAAATAGTGGTATTATCACGCCAGCCCCAAGGCCAATTAACGCCTCGGGCAACAGTCTCTTTATTAGCCATGATGAACGCAGCCTACCCAAATCCCTAAGGCTGATCTTCTCAATCTTTGCATTCACGATGACCGGGTCCAAATGCCTAATTGCATTGAGCACTAGAGGTATTGTTAGGTAAACGGCTATTGCCTCGGCTATGAAGATTAGCTCGTAACCAAGACGCCCGAGGTAGCTGGGTAGAACGGCCATTGCAGAACCAACAACGCTAAAGACTACGTTGAAGGATGATGATAGGCTAAAAACCTCATCCGAGACGTTTCTCTGCTTAGCGAATTCACCAATTATGGCTGTCAGTACCACGTACCGATTGAATAATGCGGTCATTAGGTAAGCGGTTGAAACGATTATGGGTACGCCAGTGGTCATTAGTAGTATTAGGGAGCCGCTGATTATGGACAGTACCGTGAAGAGCCTGACCTTGTCCATGTAGTCCGTTAGATAACCAGTAATTAATGAGCCAAGGGCATTTATCAATGAGAAGAGCCCAAGTACAATGCCGATGAGCGTGGTCGAAATCCCAATGCCTAGCATGTAGATTGAGAGGATGACGGAATTAGCACCCCAAATAATACCACTTAGGGAATTAGCCGTTACTAGGAGGAAACCAATACGACTAATTCGTCTGAACGACATTAGGCATTGATTAAGGACCTGGGTTAATAAGGCATATTCTTCATTTGGAATAGAAAATTTGAACAACAAAGTAATTAATAGAATAATTGATCAAAGGGAATATTGATATAAAGAGAAATGTTTAAAAACAATAAGAGCAACTAATTAATCTATGACGAGCCTGGCAAGGGCAATACCAATAGTAACAGCGCTAATACTAATCATGGCAATGGTGATAATAGCCCACGCCCAAGCACCCCCACCACCAGGCCCATCAACAACTCCGCAATACTTCACATGCACCGAGGTAATACCAACGGTATCAGGTTCTACCTTGAGCCACGTAATTATTTGGTTGAGGCTTAATAACGTGACCACATCCAATGGCTTACTATACCTCCTAAGCCAAACGTATTACAACCCATTTAGTCCGTATTACCACGAATTCATTACTCCTCAGGAGTTTGCTAAGTGGTATTCGCCACCTAGTTACGTCTTTAGTCACATAACGAATCTCGCTGAGAAGTACGGTCTAATCGTTAATTACACCTTCCCAATGCTCATTGAAGCCACGGGCAATGCATCGGCAGTAGACAACTTCCTAATGGCCCTACAATCAGCACCAAGCAACATACAACAATGGATACTATCGGGTGAGTGCATACCAATAGGTTACTTCTACGTAAATAGTGTTACGCCGTCTTATAAGCCGCAGTACGTAGCTATTCCTTTAAATACAACAAACATGAACTCCGTATTAACTACCAATGTTACAGTAATAAATGGAGTACCAATGCAAATAAGGTATCATCAGGTGGAAATATGGCTACCTAAGGGCCTTGAATTTATTTATGATGAATTACCACTGCTCTCCAGCGGTTACGCAGGTAAAGGCTTGACAATAGCTATTGTTGATGCCTTTGGTGATGTTAACTTCACATTGGCCGGTCAATATGTTTACCAGAACGTTGCTTGCAATGACCTGGCAACCTTTAATTCTCTCTTCGGCTTACCACCAGCCTCATGCACAATCATCTACCCAACTGGTACGCCGGTACTTACGTCAAGTGATCTAAGTACTGCAAAGGGTTGGTCCTACGAGACAGCCCTGGATATTGAGTATGCCCACACAATGGCCCCTGGCGCCAAGATACTCCTTGTTATATCGCCAACGTCAGGTGATGATCTATTCACAGATATTGAGTACGTTGTTGCTCATCACCTAGCCAACTTCATAAGCCTTAGCTGGGCCTCGCCTGAGGATGCGTATTACATGCCACCTCCATCGTATAACCTACTTTATGGTTACGACGAGATATTCATGCAGGCAGCTGCAGAGGGCATCGGGGTATTTGCAGCAGCGGGTGATTGGGGCGCGTTTGACTTATTCGTTAGTCCCATTGAACCCAGTGTTTGGTATCCGGCCAGTGATCCGTGGGTGACTGGCGTTGGTGGTACGACTCTTAAGGGTGTAATTAGTTATGTAATGACTAATCGTGTTGAATATGCGTGGGATTGGAATAGCCATTACATGTGGGGTACTGGCGGTGGCTACTCCTTCGCCTTCCCAGAGATGCCTGGCCAGGAAATGATACATATTGTTTATGAAAGGACTTACGTTTATGAGCAAGACTTGGGTATTTACTTCTACACGGTTGGGCATAGGGGTGTCCCGGATATTGCAGCTGACGCAGATCCATATACTGGTGTTCTTTTGATTATTAATGGTGAATTATCACCATACATATGGGGTGGTACTAGCCTTGCAACACCATTATCTGCGGGTATGACAACAACGATACAGAGCTACCTTGGCGATTCATTTAATATCGGTGACTTAGCACCCAACCTATACTTACTGTATTACTACTATCCAAGTCAATTCTATGCATGGAGTTCTGCATACCCAACTAGTGGATTCATCAGTGGAATACCTGGAGCTACGTTTGTGACGCTTGGTGGCGAGAATGGGCTTTACTGGGTTATTCAAGGCCAGTGGAACCCAGTTGATGGCCTTGGGCAGATAAATGTATATGGCCTAGCTCACCTATTTCCATACATAACACCGAGGTATCTCTTCGCATCTCAAATGCAGATTGGCTAGGGTAATCATGGAGATTGCCTAAAATTCAAAATTCTTCATTCAGTCTCACTATAATTATTTATACTAAATCAATAATGCCTCCTTAATTCCCTCTATTATTAGTGATACTGCCCATGCCATTATTATCAGGCTCATGAACCTACCAATGAATCTAAGCATGTTGCTCCCAATGAGCCTAATTATTGTGAAGCTGAATCTAATGATTAAGTACGTTATTAATGACGCAATGAGTATGCTAATTATTACCTCGGGCGTTCCATAATAGGTGGTGAAGAGCATTACCGAGGTTATTGCGCCAGGACCAACAAGCATCGGCGTTACTATTGGCGTGAATATGAAGTCCTCTGGGCTTAGGCCCATCGTCCTTGGGGCACCTTCACGGAGTGTGTCAATGCCTATTACCAGGAGTACTATGCCACCCGCTATTCTAAAATCGGTAATGCTTATGTTGAAGGCCCTTAATATGTACGGCCCGGCCACGGCAAAGATCATCAGTAGTGTTGGTACGGCAATAGCAATGATCTTAAGGGCTTTCCTAAAGACCTCGGGTTTTTCAATACCCGGCATACTAATCATTATTGGCAGCGCACCTACTGGATCCACTATTGCAATTAGTTGTGTGGTCATTATTAATACGTCAATTGCAATACTCATTATCCAATGGTGAGGCCTAAGCCCTTTAAAAGAGTTCACTATGTACGTTGTTATGGCATGTTTACATCCTAATTTTTCTAAACCTAATTAGAAACTTTAATAAATAAATCAGTATGTATAATCTTGATATGGCGTCTGGAATTTCTAGGGTAAGGAGAGTTAGGAGAAGTATGGTAATTACTAAACTACCATATGTAACGAAGATATACATAAATTACCAAGTCCTTATACCAGCCAGTTTAGTTAAGGCTCTCAATATTGAAAACGTTTGGTATGCGGACATAACCATTGAGTACTTCGGCCAGGAAATAATGCTTGAGAGGGTTAAGTTATTGAGGACTAGGAATACGGCGAGTAGGCAGTTCACAATATCAAAGGACATCAGGGAGAAGTATGGCATAAAACCGCTTGATGAGATTAAGATAAAGGCGATAGTACCGGTTGAGTAATTATCATGAAGGTAAAAATATAAAAAGGCCCTTATCTCCATAAACCACGATGCCTATCAGTGACCCCGAAAAGCTTAGAATAGCTGTTGAGCATAGATTCAATTACTGGATATGCAGGGAATGCGGGGCCAGGAACCCACCGGGTGCCGAGAAGTGCAGGAGATGTAAGAGCAAGAACCTAAGACCCAAAAGATTCAAGAGGTAAATTACTCAATCCCTGCCTTATTCTTAGTGTATTACCTAACTACGCATATTTATCGTTAACACTGTCGGTGCTTAGATAAAAATATAAAGAGGTGGTTTGAGCTTTATGTAATGGAGGACGAGGATAGGTACGAGGAAGAGCCTGAAAACGAAGGAGGAAATGAGGAAATGACGAGCGGTGAGGATTACTCATCACTTGTTGATAAGGCACCTGAGTGGAGTGTTGGTGTGATACTGTATAATGGCAATGCTTATCCATTGGCCAAGTCCAAGTTTAAGAGGAGTGAGTATTACTTCTCACCGAGTTGGAGGCCTGTGGCTAAGAATGTCAGTGGCGAGGTTGTTGTTCTTAGGGATGGAAAGGTTAGCAAGTACAAGATAAGTAGGCGCGGGGATAAGTACCTTCAGGTTGTTTTAATTTAGTGATGCTTTACCGCAGTATTATTATTATTAAAACCGATTCTCGTTAATACGCCTTAATATCGCCAATAACTTACTAACAACCTCCGTTGGATTTCTACCAAGTATTATGATCTCAGGTTCCTTACCCCAATCACCAAGGTGGTAAATAACGTCAGGAACCCTACCAGCGTTCTTTATGGCTTGCTCAGTGCCCCAGGGTATTGATGCACCCTCCCTAGCCTTAACCTCAGGTGGTTCCTGTCTCCTATCGTAACTGCTAACCACATAACCAAGTTTCCTCGCAGTCTCTATTACCTTATCGTCATACTTAATATTCATTGCAGACCTAACCTCAGGGTCATGCCTCATAGCAGTAAGTATATAATTAGCCACATGGGAACTAACGCCAAAGGCCGGTGGGCCGCTCGGCTTGGCCTTACCCATGTATTTAATAATCCTGCCAGGCACGGCAGCAACATCATTTAAGTCCCTAGCATAAAACGCGGGTAATGCATAGCCTAGGTTTGACTGAACCTCGGGTATGTAATTCCCAATTAGGTCGGCATTATCCTCGATAATCCTCAACGCCTTATTTAATTCATCAATAACATCAGCCCTATAGGCCCTAAGCTCGAGCCACGCCATTGGATTGACGGGGCCGTGGCCATGGCCAAGAGGTAATGAGTACTTAATGGCCGTGGTTATAAATTCCTTAGCCAGTTTAATAGCGTCCCAAGGACTTAAACCCTTAGCTAATCCAGCGGCTATGGCTGCTGAGAATGAGCAACCAGTGCCGTGTGTATTCTTTGTATCTATTCTGGGAGCCCTCAACTCCCTATACTCACCTGAATCTCTGAAGTAAACAATGTCAATACTCTCATTACCAGTTAAGTGACCACCCTTGATAATAACAATCTCTGGGTGAAGTTCTTCGGCAATAAACTTAGCAGCCCTCTTAGCATCATCTAGTGTTTCGACACGGAAACCAGCAAGGTGGGAAGCCTCAGGCGCGTTTGGAGTTACGATCTTAGAAATGGGTATTATTACACGCCTTAGTGTTTCCATGGCCTCAGGCCTAATGAGAGGATCACCACTCTTTGCGTACATCACAGGATCAACAACAAGCTGGAATCCCCATCTCCTTACTGCACGGGCTGCAGCCTCCATGATTTGCGAACTACTTAACATGCCTGTCTTAGCTGCATCAACACCTATGTCCTCGGCCACAGTATTTATCTGGTTCTCAACTACTAATGGGTCAATCTCCTGGACGGCCTTAACACCAAGGGTATTTTGTGCTGTTACTGCCGTTAATGCGACCATGCCATAAACCCCAAGTGCATGAAACGTCTTTAGATCAGCCGTAATACCAGCACCACCACCTGAATCAAGACCTGCTATTGTTAATGCCCTAGGTATTCTCATGCTCATACAAATAATTCACTTATTATAATCATATAAATCTTTTATTAATTGTTATTGACGAAGGAGTTCAGTGAAAGTAATTTATAAATCGTAATGATAATTAAAGTATTGGTGAGAAAATGAGGAAGGCCTTGGAAATATTCCTCGTAATATTAATCACATTAGTAACGCCAATTATTGCACATGCTTCACAGAACATTGATAACCTTAATAATGCAGCGACTAATGTGACGAGTACGATAAATGGCTTCATGGACTCAATAACTAATGGTACTGAGAATATTATTAATACAGCATTGGCGGACCTGATATCCTTCACTAATTTCTTAAAGAGTGTGATATACAGTGCTTCCGAAGCACTCGCAATACTTTTTGGCATTATTGGTGGGTTCCTATGGCTTAGTGGCATAAGTCCATATAGGGGTAGAAGACTCGTTATATCAGCGATACTACTTGCGTTATTGGCTATAATAATAATTCACATATGAGAGAGCAAATAATATAAACGAGCTAAGCGGTTCAGTGAGGCATATGTTCGTAAGGATCCTCGAAAGGATGGGGTTCAGGAAAAGTGATGATGATAATTACTGGTTTAAGGATTATGGAAATAACGTAGTATTAAAGGTAATGTCTGCGGGTTCTAGTGAAATAGAGATTGAACTTAACATGCCCATACCCACGGATGTTAACCCATCCTCACTCGATAAGCCTGAGGACATAATTAATTTAATAGTTAACTCACCAACAAATAAGAACCTATTATTGTCATTACTTCGTGCAATTAACGATATGATGAACCTAAGGCTAGTAATTAACATGAGCAATTAGACGCCCTTTAACTGCACCGTGGTTTGCCTAATTCTAATTATTTCCTTGGCTATTAGCATGAGCAGCCTCCTCTTATTCATTGAACCAAATCTCTTAATTACTGAGTCCTTCCTAACAGCAATGTAACCATATGGGCCATCAAACCAATTACTCGGGTGCTTCTTGTCGCCATAAACCTCGAATTCAAGGCCCAGGTTACTAACTGCCTTAACCAACTCCTCGATTGTTGGGGACCTCACAGCCATACTACTTGGAACTCTCCTACCAAAGCCCCTACTCCTACTTGAGTCGAAGTACACCGTCCATATAATCCAATAATCACTCTTATCCACGATTAATCAGGAAAACACTAATTAATAATGCTTTACTGGGGCTACTTCTCAAGGAGCACCGCATTTACTACGCCATCCTGTCCAGGCCTTGACGTGACCACGGCTCTGCCTCTCTCTGTCTCGATAATTGCGCCCTTAACGATAATATCCCTCTTAGCCAATTCCCTATTTGCTGGTGTTTCAAGGACTCTGAGAATCTTCACCTTAACCGCCTTACCCTCCTTAGGTATGTACAGATTTGCATATTGAGCACCCACAATTTTAACCTTAACATTACCACCAAAGACCCTAATTACATTCCTAGTGTCATTGCTTGACAATGTTGTGTTTGTTGGTGAGCCGCCGCCCAGTGCCTTCTTCTTAACCTTATATGGCCTAGCCCTATAACCACCAGTAGGCTTCTTGGTGTCCCTGTCTTGGTAAAAGCTCAGTAGCTTAACCACGAAGACCCAACGCGAGTATTGCCTTTAAAAGATTTTGTTCCGTAAGGTATGGAATTATGATACCTAGTATTAATGAAGGACATTATTCCTTACCAATATGCACATTTTGCACAGATAATAATGTATTAAGGTATTGATGATGAAAATCAAACAGGTAATGAATGAGTATAGACATGAAAAAGCACCTACAGACTTAGTGGAGAAGCTTCATAGTAGGATTGGGCTTAAGCTAGATCGCTATGACTTAATTAGGCTAAGGGAGTCGTTGATTGCGAAGGTACGGAATAATAGGAACCTAGTCATTTCCCTGGGTCTATGCGTGGGTTGTGGTGCGTGCCTAACGGTATGCCCCGCATATTTAGCAACACGTAATATTAAGAACTCACCAATAGGGAGAATAACACTGGCTAAGCTATTAATACGTAGTTATTTTGATAGTAAACTAATTAATGAGGCGTATACGTACTTCTGGCAGTGCCTCACGTGTAGGAGATGTGCATGGGTCTGTCCCTTCGGTGTTGATATTGCTGATATATCGAGAACCATTAGGTCACTACTCTATGAAATTGGCTTGGCTCCTAACTACGTGGCTGGAGTAATTAATAACCTGGAATTCACTGGAAACTTCCTAGGCCTACCCGAGGACGCCCTTAAGGAAATAATACTAAATTTGGTTGATGAAGTAAGGCTTGAGAAGGGCGTTTACGTTAATATTAAGATTAATGAGCCTGCCTACGCATTATTGCTCCCATCGGCTTGTGCCGATTATACCGTAGCAATAAATACATTTAAGGGTTACATACTACTACTTAATGAATTAGGTATAGACTTTACCCTAAGTACAAAGACACCGGACATAACAAATTACGGCTTATTCATGGATGAAAGACACATGAGGTTAATAGCCGAGAAAATTGTTGAAGAGGCACGTAGGTTGGGCGTGAAGCTTGTAATAGCCGGTGAATGTGGACATGGTTGGAGGGTGTTTAAGAATTACGTAATACCAAGGCTTAGGGAGTATGGCATTGAAGGAACGCACATACTCTATATAGCCGCGGATGCTATAAGGAGGAATTTAATTAGGCTCGATTCTTTAGTTAATAGTGATTTAGTGTATATATACATGGATCCATGTCACTACGCAAGAGGTGGGGATCTGGTTAAGGAGCCGAGGTTCATCATGAATAGTGTGGTGTCGCGTTACATAGAGTTGAATGAAAGACCTGAATTAGCTATATGCTGTGGAGGAACAAGTGGAATGCTAGCGAGGGAGATGGAGGAATTATCCATTAAGTACGCAGAACTCTGGTACCAAAGAGTAGTCAATAAGGGCGCTAATTGCATTGTAGTGCCATGCGCAGCCTGCAAATTACAAATGGACAGGGTATTACCAAAACTAAATAAAATGCATAGCCAAGAGGTAACATTCACAGGGTTAATGGACCTAATATACAGAGCCATGATACCGAAGAAGGGCAATGAGGGTAAGGCCGTGTCCTAACCGCAACCCTAATGGATAATGGTTTATTAGTATTTACTTTCTATTTCCAACTCAATGATTGACTACGCACTTTATAAACGTGTTATGGAGTTCTTAGCTAACTACCTAGGCCTTAGGAATAAGTCGTTGTGCATGAGCGTTCTTCACTATAACGAAGTATTAAACGGCGTAAAGATGCTCATTGCGATTTATCAAGTAGATACAGGGGAATTAATTACATATTGCGTGGTAAAATTCGATAACGTTATGAATAGGGCGGAACCATTATGTAATGAGGATAGAAAATACATAGAGAGAATATATGAAGAAGTATTATGATAAAATAAACCTACCGGGATTTGAGAGGAGGAAGCATTAATTACCTAAAACACAGTATCACAGAAACACATAAAAACTAACTATTGAGACTTAAGGTGCGGGGCCGTAGTCTAGCCTGGCTAGGATGCCGGCCTGGGGCACCAGCCCCGATGAATGGGTTGGCACGAAGCCGGTGAACCCGGTCGCATACCTTAATGGGTATGCGGGGTATGTTCAAATCCCGGCGGCCCCACCAAATTAATTATTTAATCCTTACATTATCGATCAGTGAATTTTTATTGAGTTATATGTGATTTATTAAAAATAAAAGCGAAGGATTATGTTTTAGTTAAGTTAAACATTGGTTCATTTATGGATATTTCTTTACTATTTTCACTTTCGATTCTTATGGTTCTTTCTCCTCCATTTATGGAGATTGATATTACTTTTATTCTTGATTTACCGCTTATTGTAATTATTCTCTCTATTATTTTCCTAAATTCCTTATAATGATCTCCACAGCAGAAGTATAATTTCATGCCGGCCACTTCTTGGTAAAAACCTATCCATGGCTTACCACACATCTTGCACCTAAGGGTGCCGTCAATACTTAAGTAAGTCCCTGTTCTTCTGTTGTCGCCGCATAAAGCGCATCCCGTGTATTCATCGCCAACTATTCTGCCATTAATTAGGACAATCATAATTTAACTAATTATTCGGCTTTATTTTATTGTATTTTGAGGTTTCTAATCTTTTATGAACAGTTATATTTATTAATATTTTATCTAATATAAGTACATAGAAATATATTCAATAACATGCTTACGATAAAATCAAGCATTTAAATCCTAAGGAGATATTTTTAATGCTATGATGTTAGGGAGTACGGCTGAGCCTTGATGACGTGGTCCTTCACTGATGGTTCAGTAAAGTTTTTAATTTGCGGATCTGTGCGTTGGTTGTATGGTAATGCTTGACGTCCTATCCAGCGCTTTAATGATGATAAAGAATGCGGAGGCTAGGGGACATAGGGAAGTGATTATTTGGCCGTCTTCTAAGCTTGTGGGTAATGTTCTTAGGGTTATGCAGAGATATGGTTATGTTGGTGAGATTGAGTTCATTGAGGATGGTAGGGGTGGTAAGTTCAAGGTTCAACTCCTTGGAAAAATCAATGATGTTGCTGCAATTAAGCCTCGATTTAATGTTAAGGTTTCCGAGTTAATGGGTTGGGAGGAGAAGTACTTACCGGCCAGGAATGTCGGCATACTAATCCTAAGCACATCAAAGGGTGTATTATCACATCTAGAGGCTAGGCAGTTAAATGTTGGTGGTGTATTAGTTGCGTATGTTTATTAATGTGGTAAATTTAAAAAGGCATTAACTAGGTGCTTCTGCGATGTCCACGGAAGAGAATAAACCCACGGAGCAGCAAGCAATGGAATCGCAAACAACTAATGAGCAAGTGACTACTCAACAGACTGAGGAGCAGACACCTTCTCAACAGGCAGAGGAACAGGCACAACAGACCCAGCAAGCTCCTGAGCAGGCAGCGGCTAAACCAGAGACTAAGCCTGAGGTTAAGGAGGTGAAGTTACCAAGACCAAGAGTTTCCTTGAGTGATAAGTTGAGACGGTTATTAAGGCTTAGGTTATTGATGGAGAGGAGAGAACCGCGTTGGATGAGGATGGATGAATGGAGGTATCTTAGGGTCGCCCATGGCGAGCACTGGCGTAAGCCCAGGGGTAATGATAATAAGATTAGGCTTGAGATTAAGGGTTACCCGAAGAGGGTTAAGGTTGGTTATAGAAAACCCAAGCTCGTCAGGAACCTACACCCAAGCGGCTTTAAGCTTGTGATTGTTCATAGGCCTGAGGAGGTTGATAAGGTTGACCCTAATACCGAGGCTATCGTCATTGGGAGAACCGTTGGACTTAGGAAGAGAGTCGAGATCGTTAGGAGGGCTATTGAGAGGGGCGTTAGGGTAATGAATGTGACTAAGGACGTAATTGAGGAACTAAAAAGGACTCAGTAATTACGCCTTTAATTTACCGTTGAACCAATCAACGATAGTCCTCAACCTAACAATCCTATGGTTAGGCTTACCAAACCTGGATAGGTCGTGGTTTTCTCCTGGGAATACGACCATCCTGACCTCCTTATTCAAGTACTTCAGTGCCGTGTATAGTTGTATTGCTTGTTCGAACCAGCAACGATAATCCTCTAACGAATGTATTATCAATAGTGGTGTCCTGACGTTCTTCACATACATAATTGGTGATTTAGCCATGTAATTCTCTAGATTTGACCAGAAGTCCCTATCCTCATTCCCGCCTATTTGGTCATTGGCGAAGTAAGGACCAATATCACTCGCACCAAAGAAACTAATCCAGTTAGATATTGATCTGTCAGTGATTGCCGTCCTGAACCTATCTGTGTGGGTTATTATCCAGTTAGTCATGAACCCACCATACGAACCACCAATAACACCCAACCTATTCGGGTCTATAAAGTCATAGTTCTTAATTACATAGTCAAGCCCCTCCATTAAATCCTCATAATCCCTCTCGCCATAATGCCCACGTATATCTGCGAATTCCTCATCATAACCATCACTGCCCCTTGGATTCATGAAGATAACGGCAAAGCCCTCGTTAGCTAACAACTGGAACTCAAACATGAACGAGTAACCATAAGCGGTCTTTGGACCGCCGTGAATCTCAAGGATCGCTGGGTATTTAACACCTTGTTTAATTTCGATAGGTCTCATTACCCAACCCTCAACCTCTCTACCATCACTAGCGTGGAACCTAAATGGTTCAGGTCTCGAAAGCTCTACAGAATCAACCCAGTCATTGAGGTTTGTTATCCTTTCCTCACTGCCATTATACCATTTATACAATTCAGTAGGTCTTAGTGGATCCATGGATATGAAGTATATTGTACCGTCCTTCATGACCACGAAATCCTCAACACTCCTCTCACTGCCAATCACTGTCTCAACACCACCATGGACATTAGCCCTAGCAAGCTTTGCTAACCCGCCATCCATCATTATGAAGTAAACCCAATCATTGACCCACTGAAGCTTGATTGGCGGTGGTGAACCCCTAACATCACTATTGAGGCTGTTACCAACATTCCTATCAACACCCTTCATCAAATCAACCACCTCACCACCCTCTGATCTTATGAGTAAAACGTGGTCATGAGTCACAAGGCCTCTATGAAGATCATTACCAATTAACGCAAGGTATTTTCCGTCCTGTGACCACTTGATCACCGATACGCTATAGTTACTTAATACGGTGTATCTCTCATTACTCTCTAGGTTTAGCACCCAGACCTCATTCCTATACGGTTTAAACCTGCTGGTACTTACAACCACCGCAACCCTCTTACCACTAGGCTCTACATCGTACGTAACAACATTAAAGTCACCGCTTGTAATCTGCCTTATGGTGCCATTCAGATCAAGCGAGAACAGGTGCGACTTAAACGTATGTATGAAACCCCTACCATTAAACCAAAGAGGCCATTCATCAACGAACTTCACATCCTCCTGTATCGGACCAACATTACTAATGAAGTACATGGTATCATTAATTATACGTAAATTACTAACACCACCCTCAATATGTGCGATCTTTACGGCCTCTCCATTAAAGGGCAAATACCAAACCTCAACGCCTGTTTTATCCTTACCGAGACCTCTCCTTGATAGGAATACTAAGCCCTTATTTCCACTTAGGATCCTTGGTGAAAAATCACTATTACCCCTAGTAACCTGCCTCAAAACCTTACCGTCAAAAATCCAGATATTCCTTTCATAATCCTCGAGAGAATCCGCTATTTTCGAAACCGTAAAAGCAATGATATTATTATCAGCATCCGCGTCCAAATCATGAATCATCCTCACTAATTTCAAGTCATCAACCGTTAACCTCCTACCCATCATTAATACGGATAATTAATAAGCTATTAAGATTTCACTCAGGACCGAATTCAATGAATGAGTAAGTACATGACAATTATTATGAACATTAATTCAGTAAGTTCGTAATAACCATAATACCTAAGGTTACTACGTTTACGCGATAAATACGCCAACGTTCCATTTATGTATAAATAGGCACCACCTACATGTATTACCAAAAATAGTGCTGCTATACTGAGGAGCAATGGGTCATATCGATTTAACAGTAAGTAGGTTAAGAGAAGCACGTAGTAAATTCCTTCATAAATAGCGATGGGTAAACCGATTGATCTTGCTATCGTCAGGTACCTCATACTAATTATCGCTATTATAATGTGAATCGCAATCATGGGTATTGTAAGAACCACTAATAGGTCTATAGGTGGCACGTAAAATCCCCTACCAGGACAATACTAAATCCCTTATTTACGTGATTAATTACGGCTTCATTACTATGGCCGGTATCGAAAAACCTAGTTAAAAATACAGAAACAGAATGTGTAGATTAAGTCATGATTTAATATGTAGATATATTGACTTATTTTACTGTTAGCTTCCTGGCTTCTCTCTCGGTCTCCCTGAGCATTACGATGTCTCCAACCCTTACGGGTCCCTTCACGTTCCTTGTTATTACCCTGCCCTTATCCCTACCCTCCAGTATTCTAACCCTAACAATACTGACCTCACCAGCTATTCCAGTCCTGCCTAGGATCTGGACTACTAAGGCGGCGACAGAATCCTCATATGGGCTAAACCTCTCAACTTTAACCTCTTCATTACTCACTTAGACTCACCTTTCCTGGCAGCTCTCCTAACATGAGCCTTCTCAGCGGGTGGTGCAGCCTGTGGTTGTGGCATTTGTATCGGGTTTAAGCCAGCCTTAACCCTAACGTCATTTACCTGCTTGATAAGGTTCTCTAACTCGGCACCTGCCTGTCCAGGATCAATAATGACTGCTGATGCTGCTGACGTACTCTGAAGACCAGCAGCCTTTCCGAGTCTCTCCTTACTCGGCACATAAATATAGGGTACACCCTTCTCCTCACAAAGTATTGGTAAGTGAGCCACAATCTCAGGTGGATCAACATCCTCTGCTATAAGAACAAGCTTTGCTAATCCTCTTTCAACAGCCTTAGTAACCTCATTGGTGCCCTTCTTAATCCTGCCCGTTTCCCTTGCAGCTGATAAAACTTCATAAGCCTTCTCAGCTATTTCCTGCGGTACTGTGAATCTTACGTAAAATGGCTTCCCCTGCGGTGGATTTGCGTAAAATGTCTTTGGGTCTATACTTACTGCTGCCATACTCGTGTATACCGTGAAATTGGCATTTATAAGTATTTTTCAATACGAGATAATGGAGGTATCACTTTGAGGCTATGTGCAATGTACTCCTTGTTGCCTTGAGACCTGGTTCGCCATGCTGCACAATCTTTGAAGTTATTGCGAACTCCCCAAGGTAATGACCAATATGCCACGGACTAATCGTAATTGGTAGATAGGTAATACCGTTATAAACAGCTATTGTTAAGCCAACCATCTCGGGCAGTATTATCATGTCCCTGGTATGGGTCTTTAGGGTAACCTTCTTGCCCTCGGCCATGAGTTTCCTAGCCTTCCTAATCTTCTCAAGGAACTTCCTGTGCTCAGGCTTTAAGCCTCTCATTAAAGATCTTCTCTGCCTAGCAGGCAATAACTTAATGAACTCCTCCATGGACATCTTAGAAATATCCTCAAAGGTAAAGCCCCTATACCTAAATCCCTTCCACTCCTCCTGTGGTATTACGGCAGCAGTTAACCAACCCTTCCTACCAGCCTCAGCACCTTCCTCTTCTTCCTTAGTTGCCGCAGCAGCCGGCGCAGCCGCTGGTTTCTCAGCAGCCTTCTCCGCCGCCTTACCAGCAGCCTTAGCTCCAGCCTTCTCCTCAGCCTTACTGGGTGCCTTTGATTCTGGCTTCTTGGACATTCAAGCCACAATAACAGGCCTTTTTATAATCTTTACTCATTACGTAGCACGAATACGGCATCATCATTTTACATATATAAAGCGATCTTTAAACGAATTAATTTTAATAAGGGCGTTTAATAGGCAATAATTATATGGTGGAAAATATCAAGGTTCTTTGGTCGCCTAATCAGGACGTGATTAAGTGGTCGAATATTTTAAGGTTTGTTAATTGGGTTGATGGCGTTTTTGGTTTTGATTTTGAGATTTCTGTTGATGATCCCCTGAGGAATGTGGGTAATTATGATAGGCTTTGGAGGTGGAGTGTTGAGGATCTCGAGAACTTCTGGGTCAGTATCTGGCGTTACTTCGGTGTTATCCCCCACTCGCCGTATACTAAGGTTCTCGAGCCAAGAGCAATGCCTGGTGCCCGCTGGTTCATTGGTTCTAGGCTTAATTATGCAGAGCACGTGTTTAAGGCGGCTCGTTGGGGTGAGGAGGCCATTATATACGCTAGGGAGGATGGACTTAGGAGAAGCCTTACATGGGATCAATTGTATAGGGAGGTTGCTGCCTTGGCTGATTGGCTTAGGAGTGTTGGTGTTGGTAGGGGTGATAGGGTTGCTGCCTATGTTAGTCAAGTCCCAGAGGCTGTGGTGGCTTTGCTGGCTACTGCGAGTATTGGGGCCATTTGGGTTGGTGTTGGTGCTGAGTTGGCTCCTAGGGCTGCTATTGACAGGTTTAACCTGCTTCAGCCTAAGGTATTGATTGCAGTTGATGGTTATCAGTATAATGGTAGGATCTTTGATAAGTATGGTGATATTAAGCAGATTGTTGATTCGGTGCAGAGTATTGGGAGGGTTGTCGTAGTACCGAACATGAGGAATTCAGTGGAGTTAAGCCTTAGCAAGCCAGTGCATGATTGGAGGGAGGTGACGGGTAGGAGGGGTGTTGGGCTTTCCTATGAGCCCATGGAGTTCAATGAACCACTATGGGTACTATTCACGTCAGGCACAACGGGAATACCAAAACCAGTAGTACACAGCCACGGTGGTGTCCTCCTAGAGGCCTACAAGGTTGGTCTTCACATGGATTATAAATCAAGCGATAAATTCACCTGGTACACGACACCGTCATGGATGATGTGGAACTTCACAGTCAATGCCCTGCTCTTCGGCACGACGATACTCTTCTACGATGGCGATCCAACGGCTAGGAACTTCGAACCATATTGGGAGATTACGGAGAAGGAGGGTCTCACAATACTAGGCCTAAGTGCGCCTTATATCCACGCTGCCATGAAGTCCACGATAGAACCTGGCAAGCAATTCAACTTGAAGACTCTTAGGGAGATTGGCTCAACGGCAGCGCCGCTATCGCCGCAGGGTTTTGAGTGGGTTTACACCAAGGTTAAGGAGGATGTTTGGCTAGCGCCAATTAGTGGCGGGACTGATGTTGTCTCAGCATTCGTTGGTGGTTGTCCAATACTGCCCGTGTGGGAGGGTGAGATGCAGTGTAGGTGGTTGGGGGCTGCGGTCAATGTGTATAATGAGGAGGGTAAGCCCGTGGTTAATGAGGTCGGTGAATTGGTCATTGAGAAACCCATGCCCTCAATGCCCATCTACTTCTGGAACGACCAAGACTATAACTGGTACAGGGAATCGTACTTCAGTATGTTCCCTGGTGTTTGGAGGCATGGTGATTGGGCCATGATAACGAATAGGGGATCGGTAATGATTACTGGTCGCTCAGACTCAACAATAAAAAGAAGGGGTATTAGAATTGGTACTCTCGATATTTATAAGGTTGTTGAGTCACTACCAGAGGTTGTGGGTAGCCTAGCCGTTGAAGTTAAGAACAAGTTAATTCTCTTCGTTGCCTTAAGGCCAGGTCTTCAGTTGACTGAGGAATTGAAAAAGAAAATAAACAACACATTAAGGAACCAACTGGGGCCTTACTATATCGCTGATTACATAATACAGGTCCCAGACATACCAATGACCAGGAATTACAAGAAGCTCGAAGTACCCATCAAGAAGGTCCTAATGGGCTGGTCCATCGATAAGGCGGTAAACATAAATGCAGTCCTAAACCCAGAGGCTCTCTATGCAGTCATCGAAGCCCTGAAACCATACATAGATGAAATAATGAAGGAATGACTTCCCTAAACCTTAGCTATTTATTTTTGTAAAATACCACTGAAGGCAGTAATTAATGAACCCAAGGCTAAGGAGGATATACTCAAAGTGCGTTGTTGAGGTCGAGCGTGGGACGCTCTCAGACCTAGTTAATGATAGGTATGACTACCTAATGATTGACCTGGCCAGTATAACCTACGGTTTAAGAGACCCAAGGACATTTCTAATGAATGTTAGGCTCGCCCTGGACTACGACTACCTAAGGCCAAGCGTCACCTTCGTGATTGACTACTCAAGGCCTGAGCATAAAGCCGTTGCTGAGTCTAGGGTTAAGTGGCTCAGGGAGCTCGGTCTCGATTATATACTAGCGGAGGACGAGCCAGCTGAAGTTAGGGCAGCCAGGGAATGCCTAAGGAGGGGTAGGTGCATAGTCCTGAGTAGGGATTATGACCCGCTTACCGTGATGGATGAGATGATACAGCCAATAAAAATAACCGAGAGGGCATGGATAAACAGGAAAATAACAATAAACAAGGAATGCCTTAATAATTATTTAAAAGAGAAAGAGAATTAATGGTATAGTACCAAGTAATTTATTTACTTATTTTAATAAATACCTATGCCTAGTTCTCATTAACTTTGTTTCCCTAGGAAACAGATTTATGATTAAGTTGTTTCCTATTCAATGCTGAATCCACAGCATGAGTGTTGAGAGTGTGGTTAAGTAAGTTATTGAGGAGTGGTTTGCCTTTAACCTGCTTAGGGTTATATCCAGATATTTCGTTCTCATTATCTGAGGGTAAATGGTTACGAGGTGAACTTCGTAATTAATCAGGGCCCAGGGAGTACATGCAGTTACCTACATCTCGGCAATTAATGAAATCAAATAGGAGGGAGTTTAAGGCCTTGGTTAAGGTTCATGAGGTGCTTGGGCGTGGAGCGGCCAGGATAATTAGTTGGGACCTTGGGATGAGGTAGAGGAGCTCAGGGCCAAAATAACGTTACCCTGGAGGTGGCTGTTCATGGGCTAATGCTTAAAGCCAATAGTCGTAATGCCAACCAGCAATGCAGGAATTAAGATGTGAGGCGAGTAATGATGAGTTATTGAGGACGATGAAGATTATTGAGGAGTCAAGTCCCTACTGGGTATTGATAGGCATTAGGGTTGAGGATGTAGGCAGGGACTGTGCAGTAGGGTTTGTGGAGATAGGCAGGAAACACTTGCAGGTATTGGGCACTGTGCATGGTGGAGTCCACGCGGCGTTGATCGACGCAATGGCCTGGGTAGCCATAATAAGCCATTACTACCCAAGGTACGTGATCGCAGTGACCACGGACCTAACAGTAAAGTACCTAAAGCCAATAACCGAGGGTGTACTAAAGGCCATTGCCAGGATAACCCACGTGAAGGAACCAATGGCGTTAATAACCGCGGAACTAAGGAATAAAAACAATGAATTAATAGGAACGTCAACAACTACGTACTGGATAACGCCAACAAACAAAACACTAAACGACATAATAAACGAATTAAGAAGCAAGGCGTGAGCTTCTCGGAAGAATTTCGAACATTAGTCCTTGTATTGTTCTGTGGCAAAATTTTGCCATGGAATGGCTCAGGGAATACGTTTCTAAATTCTTCCTACGGAGCGCGTATTTGTTGTTTTTCGTGGTTTGTGCGTTGTTTTTAAATTTGTACTTGTTTCTCTTTGTGTTTGGTGTTTGTGGGTTTTGATTTGAGGGATGTTGGTGGTGTTAGGACTAAGTTGTTTTATCTTGAGGCGGCTTCCATAATGGGTGTTGATGTTGTTAATCTCGAGGCCTGTGGTGGTGCTCTCTGCAGCTCTGTTGTGGTTAGGGATTTTGGTGAGCCTTGGTTTTTCGTTGATGTTGTTGGTGAGGGTACCCTGAGGGTTGATGATCTTCAGTTTGCGGTTTTTAATTACGGTGATGAGGGTGAGAGTAGGTGGGTTAGGGCTTCCCCGGGTAGGCATTCCCTATCGCTTGTTTTGTCCCCTGTTAGGATGTTTGGTGAGCGTAAGGTTAGTTTCAATGGTATGTACGTTGTCTATAGGGAGCCTTCACTATTTAACTTCGTCCTGAGGGCTAAGTTACTACTTGATGTTGCTGATGCCTTTGATGACCTTAGGCTTGACTACCTCAGGGTGCTTAATGAGGCCCTTGACGCCGTTCCTCTGGATTCCATGGCCAATTGGCAGTTGGAGTTCGCGGTTAGAGGGCATATTGTTGAACCACCGGGCTTTGTTAGGGCCTTATTTAATTACTACGATTCTAAGGAGCTCACGCACCTAAGGTCTCCGGACTTCAACGAGCTCAGTAAGGCTGCTAAGGAGGGTTTGAGGATTCTTGAGAAGGGTATTGAGGAGTTGAGGGTTAGGAGGGGTCATAGGGGCGTCGTGTACGTGGCCGGCCACGCGCACATAGACCTTGGTTGGCTGTGGAGTAGGGACGTGACTAGGGAGAAGATTAGGAGGACTGTTATTAATGTCCTATCATTGCTCCAGTCATACCCGGAGCTAACATTCCTAGTCTCAAACATGGCTTACCTGAAGTGGCTTAGTGAGGATAAGGATTTATGGTCTAGGATTAAGGACGCCATTAAGGCGGGCAGAGTAATACCAATCGGCGGTATGTGGGTTGAAAGCGACACTAACCTGCCTGGCGGTGAATCCCTAGCTAGGCAGTTCCTTTATGGACAGAGGTTCCTACTCAAGGAGTTTGGGTTCACGACGGAGATTGGTTGGTTACCGGACACCTTTGGGTTCCCAGCATCACTACCACAAATACTAAGGAAGGCTGGTATCAAGGTGTTCTTTGAGCATAAGATGTATTGGAACACGGTTAATAAGTTCCCATACTCCGTATTCCTGTGGGAGGGTATTGATGGCTCAGTGATACCAACAATAAACTACGCAACCTACGGCGCAGACCTAACACCGAGACAAATAGCGAGGGCCTGGTCAGACCACACAAGCCCTGAGCTCCCCGCCTTCCTACCCTTTGGTAAGGGTGATGGTGGTGGTGGACCAACCTGGCTAATGCTCGAGAGGTATGGGGCGTATAGGGATTTACCAGGTATGCCGAGACTCGTGATGGGTAATTTAAAGGACCTGGTTAATAAGGTTGTTAAGGACTGTTCACTACCCAGGTGGAGAGGCGAGTTGTATCTTGAAATCCATAGGGGTGTCTATACGAATGGCATTAGGCTTAAGCAGTTGGTTAGGATTCTCGAAACTAAGCTCAGGGAGTTAGAAGCACTGAGTGTGGTTGTTGGTGTTCATAAAAATTATGAGGAGCTTTGGTATCCACTCCTTGAGGCTGAGTATCATGATCCGATGGGTGCCACATCCACTAAGGCTGTTTATGATGAAATCATTAATGAGCTCGAGGAGGATTTGAGGAAGGTTAATAATGAATTAATGAATGTGCTCAGGAATGTTCTTGGTACAGGTTCCCTCACGACCATTATTAATTCATTACCTTGGTCTCGCAGAGAGCTGGTAATGACTAAGGAGGAATTAGGTGGTGTACCTATGCAGAAGGTTGATGAAGGTTACCTAGCCCTTGTTAGCATTCCCGCTCTAGGTTGGAAATCCTTTGAGGTTGGTGATGGTGTTTCCTCTGGTGATGTTAATGTTGGTGGTGACTATATTGAGAACTCAATGATTAAGGTTGTCTTTAACGACTCACTTAAAATCTACGATAAAGAAGTCAAAAGATGGGCAATTGAAGAAGGTAATCTAGTGGTTTGTGAGGATATGCCGAGTCGCTGGGATGGTTGGGATATAGAGGCTTACTATAAGAGGGTTTGTAGAAAGTTGAAGCCAATTGGCTTTAGTATTGTGGAGAGAGGACCGCTAAGAGGTTGTATCGAGGTTAATTATAAGTTTAGGGACTCAAGTATTAAGCAGAGGATTTGCGTAAATGCCTTCAATAGGCGTGTTGATGTTGAAAATGAGGTTGATTGGAAAGAGAGACTTACGTTACTCAAGGCTGTGTATAAACTCGGTTTATTCGGGCATAATGCATCCTTTGAGATACCCTACGGCGTGATAAGCAGACCAACAAGACCAAGTAATACCTGGGAGGTTGCCAAGTTCGAAGTGCCAGCTTTGCGTTGGGTTGATGTTTGGGACCCGGATTATGGCGTTGCGATTATTAATGATGGTAGACAGGGTTACTCCGTTGAGGAGAATACGGTATCAATAACATTACTCAGGTCACCGATTTATCCAAACCCATTCCTCGATTATGGGCATAGTAAATTCACATACGCCATATACCCACACCCAGGTGATTGGAGGATCGCCCAAATTCCTAGGAGAGCCTATGAATTCAATCAACCACTAATTATTGTTGAGAATACGAGTGGCGGTGAATCATCCTTCCTCGAAGTTACAAACCCAGCGGTAATGCTTGAGGCACTTAAGTGGGGTGAGGACTCTGGTATAGTCATGAGGCTTTATGAGACCTACGGCATCAATACCTGCACAGAGGTTAAGGGTTCTATACGTGGTGATGGTGTTGAGACTGACCTAATTGAGTTAGGTGATTACGGAACTACTGATATGAGTAACCTATGCTTTAGGCCGTATGAGATCAAGACGGTGCTCATTAGTTCATGACATTGATGGGCTTATGAACAATACTGTGTCGCCTCTAATAATCATTAAACCGCTCTTAACCCCACCCTTTGGGTTTATCTCCTCCGTATTCGTTAATAGTAGGTTTAGGTGCTGGTCATAACCAACCAGTACACCCCTGATTTCTGTTCCGTTTCTCAGCTTCACAAGTATTACCTTATTCAGGTTTTTCTGTAACTCCTCATTAACTATTTCCATGCAGCGAGGCATTGCGGTTAATCCCTCAAACCTTATTTTAAAGGTTAATCTTTACGAGACATCATGCAATAAACCGACAGGCTTTTTCCATGTAGGAGATTATTTGAGGAGGTCTAGTGAAGCGTACCGAAGACTCTTTTTTATGATTTACCGCTGAGTAAATAGGGTGAGGTAAAGCATTAACGTATATAAGCAATGAGATGGTGAATTGATGAAATACCCGTGATTGAATATCGGAAGTTAAATTTATTAAGCAAGGAGAAAATGCCTTGGTTCAGGAATTATGGGAAAGGGAACGCCCTCATTTGGAAGGATGAATAAGGGTTGGACACACATTAGATGCCCAAGGTGCGGTAGGCATGCATACAACCCAGTGAAGGGCTATTGCGCAGCCTGCGGTTGGGGAAGGTCAAAGAAGATAAGGCGTTATGCTTGGCAGAATAAGAAGGTGAATAAGGTTAGAGTTCGTTAATCCTCATTCTCATCTTTAACTCCCCTGAATTGTTTAAGGTAATCCTTTGGTGGTGGTTCAGCGGCATATAGTTCTTTTCTCATTGCCTCGAGTAATTCATCTTCACGATCAAGCATTCCAGCGTATGTTATTATCGAAATATTATACTTAGATGCATCCTCAAACAAGGCCTTCAATGCGTTCCTCCAATTCAACTCTCTTAATGTATGGTGGGCTATAACTAACCTATTAAGGAAGCCTGCCCTTAAAATGCTCATGAGGTTTCTCAGTGCATTGTTAAGGTAATCCTCGCCGAAACCCTTTCTCGATAGATAAAGGGGTGGTCCACCGACTATTAATGTCTGTGGTCTTATGGTCATTACGTAATTAACGGCTAATTGTGAGACTGGACCCTCCACATCAGGCATAAAGGTTAATGACTCATCGTTATTAATTATTGTAATGGCTATTACCTTGCCTGTTCTTGCATTATCTTCACCATGCGGTAGGGATTGTGATATCACAAGCTTTGTGGAGCCTATGGTGAGTTCCTTACCATCAACAAACATTATTTCACGTACTAAGCCTTCAATGGCCCTTCTCAAGCCGTAATAACGCCTTCTTTGGCTCCAATTTTCATCATCAGGTGACTTTAGTAATAATACCTTGTTACTATATATTTTCCTGTAGCTTTCGTTTGTAGTACCCATGTAAATACTTGGGTAAGGTACTGTGAAGTGATCACGATGATAATGACTAATGAATACATAATTAGTCTCCTCTGCATATCTCTCAAGTATACTCCTTAATGTCCTAACTCTCTCTAGCTCACGGGGGTGTGGCGGTAAGCCAAATCTATTTGGTGAGAGACTAATACCTGGATCTAAGAGTATGGACAGGTCTCTAGTCTTTATGAACATGGCCATTGACCTAACCCCAAGTGATTCCTCGGCTATTGGTATCACATCCATTAAGTGATTAATGTATGAAAGATTTATAATATATTCAGTTCACACTATATTTAGTGGATGGCATTAGACTTGGTTTTGTAGGTAAGTCATCCACTTGGAATGTACTTAGAGGACTTGTGTTTCCTGAACATGTGTTATTGAGGTATGTGGGTAATGAGGAGGATTGTTTGGGGCTTGATTTAGTCATTGTTGAGAGATATATGGCGGACCTGGTTCACTGTCCAAGGACTCTCATATTAAGTGATTTAAGCGTTGATGGTATTATTGAGGCAATAATTAAGGGATTGAGACTTAATGAGTTAAACATTGGTATTGACATGGGGAACTCTAGGTGCGGTGTTATTATTCTCATTAATGAATTACCCGTAATTCACGTAACGCTAGGCTTCATTAGGCTCATTAGGATAATAAGAAGATTATCTAGGCAATTAACCATTAACTTAATAATTGGTACCAGTCCAGGTGTTTCATCGCTCGTTAAGGACTTCCTGAACTCACTGAGTGATGTTAATATTAGGATTAGGGTGATTGATGAGGGTATTGTTAATGGAAAGAAGGATATGTTTAAGTATAGGTATCCGTACTTAACGCTTGATGAGCTTGACGGGTTAATTTACGCATATGCGGGTCTTGCCATGAATGTTTACGAGTAGTGTTTCCTTATCGCTGGACTTGTATCTATGTATTATATACATATTACCTGTGTAATCTTCAAAGAGCATCATTGATTTACTGTGTATAGTGATAGTAATTCTTATAAAATAATCATAATGAGGAATGCTGTATGCCAATAATCATTAAGTGCCACTCCTGTGGCTTTACCTTTTATGGTGATCAACAACTTAAGAGTATTGACGAGGTACTTAGGCAATGGGGTTATAGATGCCCTGTTTGCCTAAGTCCGTTAAATAAGTCGCCAATTTCAATGCGTGTTAGAGGATAAATTATCAAAGCAACCTGCACTAAAATTAAAATAGGCTTATTAACTGTGTCTTTAGACATGGTAATTAAGGCATGGTTTGATGCATTAACGGCTAAGCAAGCCAGGATAGTGGCTGTACTGGGCATGGAGGGCAGAAGACATGATATAGATTTTATAATAACATGTAGGAGATACGACTATGTGGAAGAGGTTTTGGACATGTTCAATCTTCACTATGAATGCGTTGGTTACCATGGCGAGAGTCCTAGGGAGAAATTGATAAGGGGTATTGAGAGACAACTAGCATTACTTGATGTAATTAGGGACTTTGATGTGCATGTTTCATTAACATCACCTGACGCAGTTAGGGTGGCCTTCGGTTTAGGTAAGCCAATAATAGCATTAACGGATACAGCTCACTCATACTTTGTCAATAAACTAACACTGCCGTTAGCCAATACTATAATAGCGCCCTCGGCAATTCCCATGAGTGAGTGGTCTCGTTATGTATCCAGTGCCGAGATTGATAAGATTAGGGCCTTTGATGGCATATTTGAGCTAATGTGGATTAACAGGTTTAAACCCACTGGAGACTCAATTGCCAGGCTTGGGATTAGGAGTAAGGAATTCGTTGTTATTAGGTTTGAGGAGTCAAGGGCGTCTTATTACGGTTATGGTGATAGATCACGATTGCTAATTAGGATGGCCAAAAGCATACTTGAGAGAGGTTATTACGTGGTCATGTTTCCGAGATACCCATACCAGGAGGAGTTGATAAAGTCAGAGCTAGGCTTATTCCTGAGACTTGGTAAGTTAATAATTCCTAAAAACATGAGACTTGATGGTATTGACTTGTCATGGCATGCAAGGTTAGTAATCACTGGTGGTTCAACAATGGCGCATGAAGCCGCATTACTAGGTACACCAGCCATTAGTTACTTCCCGCAGCATTACTATATAGATGATTACCTAATAAATAAGGGATTGCCGCTGTATAGGTGCGTCGATGAGGATTGCCTAAATGTGCTTGAATCTGTTCTTAGGGCTGATATTACGCATGTGGATACGAATTCCGTATTAAGCAGGATGGAAGACCCAACAAGGCTTATTATTAATGAGATAAAGAGGTTCGTAAATGAGGGTAAGTAAGTATTAATGGTATTTTCAGTGGGTAATTATTATTAAGGTAATCCTATAGTCGGTGATTCGATGAAAATTTTAGTAACTGGTTCCTCAGGGTTCTTAGGAAGAAACTTGGTTAATTGCATGAGGGCTAGGGGTTACGATGCGCATGGCCTTGATATGGTTAAGGCTGAGACCACGGATTACATGGTTGATATAACGAGGAGGGATGACGTTATTGGGCTTTCTAAGGAGGGTTTTGATGCTGTAATTCACCTAGCGGCTTTCCCAAATCCAAGATCGTTCATAAACGCAGGCGCACTTAAGGGTCTTGATGTTAATGTTGTTGGCACTATAAATGTATTGGAACTTACGAGGATTCTAAATGCAAGGTTCTTGCTATACTCAACATCTAATGTTTATGGTAAGCCCCTTAAACTACCCGTCATGGAGGATGACCCATTAAGGCCATTTGAGGGTTATGGTTGGAGTAAGGTTGCTGCGGAGGCTGTTTCAATGTCATACCACGTTGTTCATAAGGTGCCTGTGACAATATTTAGGTTATGGAAGCCCTATGGTCCCTATGATAATGGTGTTGTTGGTATATTCATAACAAAGGCGTTCAAGAATGAGGATTTAGTGGTAAATAATGGCGGTGCTGATACCACTGACTTTCTCTATGTTGAGGATCTATGTGATGCAACGGAGCTAGCGCTTAGGAAGGACGAAGCCATTGGTCAAGCTTTCAATATAGGATTTGGTGTTGAAACGTCTATATTGGATCTCGCCAAGGCAATAATTAAGTTGGTTGGTTCCAGTTCTAGGATTAATGTGCAGCCGAGAACTGCCGAACCATTTAGGAGCTACCCAGACATTAGTAAGGCCATGAGGGTTCTAGGGTTCAAGCCTAAATATGACTTATTCAGTGGGTTGAGGGCCACCATAGATTGGTTTAGGCGAAATCCATGATCATTAGTACTAACTATGTATTAATTGCAGTAATATCCTTCATCTTATCATTAACTACCGTATACGTAATATCTAGGGTGAGAAATCCAAGGCTTGTTGCACCTGACGTACATAAACCATACAGGGTTTTAGTACCTAAGATAGGTGGTGTTTCAATACTTATAGCCATGAGTGCAGCCACGGTATTTGCCTACCTAATCAATGACTTGAGGTTATTCGCGCTTGGGCTTGTTACTATAACGGTTGGTTTAATAGGGCTTGCTGATGATCTCAGGGGATTGCCCGTTAGTGTCAGAGTATTCTTACCGATAGTTCCATCATTAATAATACCGGCAGTAATGCATGGTTATATTTACATAATCTTAATTGGTCATGTTCATAACTTCTTCGTAGTTGCTTTCCTCTCCATGCTTGCAGTTACGGTCATGGCTAATGCCGTTAATATGCTTGATGTAATGAATGGTATAGTTCCCGTCTCAACATTAATGATAATAACTGTGAGCGGAATAATCTCTTACATGGTTGGGTTTAGTTATGCCTTACCAGCGACAGTAGTGCTGGTGCTAATGGTCTTACCCCTAGCCATATTTAACTGGTACCCAGCGAGGGTTTTCAATGGGAATGTTGGTAGTTACGCACTTGGTGCAATGATGGGTGCATTCATGGTACTATACAATGCTGGCACTCAGGGAGTAATATCGGCACTGCCATACATAATAAATGGCTTTTTAATAGTCATAACTGCAAGGGGCTTCAGGCCAAGAGAAACCTTGAAAAGACCCGTCATTGTGAATGACGGTGTTATTCATGCAAATAAAATACCTGGATCACCAATTACCTTAGTTAAGTTAATAGTAATGAGGAAACCAAAGACTGAGAAGGAGGTTGTTAATGATATATTACTAATATTCCTAATAACAAGCCTAATTTCCCTCTCCCTGTTATTCATTGTTTAATAAAGCTAATTACCTAATTGCAACAGCCTCCTTCACACTTATATTGTAACCCTTCGTAACGTATATGCTCTTCGTATTACTTAACTCCTTGAGAACACCAAGGTAGAAGGTCGCCTCCATGAAGTCCGTCTGTTCCTCAAGACTCCTTGGCTTTCTTCTTCTAACCGTATTTATGAACTCCTCAATACTCATACCATACTTACGCTCTAGATCCCTAATCATTGTTCTGAATGTTTCTTGTCTATACTCACCATAATCATTAATGCAAGGCGGCGGACTTAACCCGATTTGCTTTGTTAAATTAACTATATATGGGCACGTTGCTGGGTCTCTACCGGCTGGGCAATGTTCCTGGCAAACAACCGTGGCATACCTCAGAATCCTCTCTAAAACACTTAATGGCATTATTACATACTCCTCCTCTGGATCGAGCTTTATCTCCATCGATGATCATTAATACGCATATTATATCAACTAAATAAAACTTTCAAGTGCATTCTTTACTTATTATGGTACCACTTGGCGTTGATTCCAGGATCATGCCCCTCTTTATGACTATCAAGGTCTTATTCCTGCCTAATTCATAACTTAACCACCTATAATTAGGTACATCCCAAATAACGATATCTGCTAAGTAACCAGGTTGTAAGATACCCCTGTCTCTGAGGCTGAGACTGTATGCTGCATTGACTGTGGAGGCCATTATGACTTCCATGGGTGTCATGCCGAGTAAGTATGTGGCTAGTTCCATTACGTATTGCATGTTTAGAGACCAGGAGTTTGGGCTGAAGTCCGTACCAAGTGCAATGGGCGCACCTGCGTTCCTTAATGCCTTAACCGGTGGTCTCTTGCTGCTCATTAGTGAGAGTATGGTCACGGGTAATAGGGTCGCTACGGAACCCCTCTCGGCAATCAATCTTACATTTTGTTCAGGTAGATTCAGTAAGTGATCAAGCGATGCAATACTAAACTCATTAATCAAGTCGCTGCATCCGATATAGGCTATTTCATCGGCATGAAGCCTAAGCCCAAAGCCTCTTCTTAATGCTTCTTTAAATAAATCCCTGGTCTCCCGTACTGTAAATGCGCCCTCATCACAGAATACATCCACAAATTTTGCTAATCCTCTTGCATTGTCGAGGGAGTTTATCACGGCATTAATGTATTCCCTTCTATCCATGTTCCTTGGTGGTACGTGGACTAGGTATGTTGGTATGATATCAATGGGTGCATTGACTGATGAATCATTGATTATCCTGAGAAGCCTTATTTCTTGGTCTGGATAAATACCGTAACCATTCTTAACCTCTATTGTGGTCGTGCCGTACTTCGCAACTTCAAACAACCTAGTAAGGAGTATCCTCCTAAGTTCATCATCCGTTGCACCAACTGTGGCGCTAACAGTCCTATAAATACCACCACCCCTCCTAAGTATTTCCTCGTATGGAACACCCTCGAGCTTTAGCTCAAGTTCATCCTCCCTCGAACCAGCAAAGAGTAGGTGTGTATGTGGATCTACAAGCCCAGTCGTCACCAATGATTCCTCAGCAGGTATTCTACACTTACCCTCATACTTCCTACTTATGGAATCCCACGAACCAACATCGGTTATCTTATCACCGTTAACCGCAATACCCGCATTCTCAAGAACTAAGATGGGATCTCCATATCTCCAGGGCATTGACTTAGCCGTGACTAACTGCCCTATTGGACCAATGAGTAGGGAGACCCTGTCCATACGCCGATTGCCAGCGTATGTTTAAAAAGATTTCATTTTTAACTAATTAACGTGTCCGTGGATAAGGATAGGATTAGGGATATTGCCCTAAAGCATGCATTAATTAATGCCGTAAAGTTCAATGGTAAAGCCAGCATAAATGCCGTTATTTCTAAGGTATTTGCTGAGGACCCTTCATTAAGGTCAGCGGCTAAGGAGGTTGCTCAGATTGTTAAGGAGGTTATTGATTACGTAAACTCCCTAAGCATTGATGAACAAAGAAATTTACTAATGAGTAAGTGGCCTGAGACCCTTGGTGAGAGGAAGGTTGAGTCCTATAGGAAGGGTATTGAGGATCTACCGTCGTTGCCTAACGATAATAAGTATGAGGTGATAACACTCAGATTTGCACCAAACCCAGACTTTGTGCTGCACCTTGGTAGTGCTAGACCCGCCATTATTAATTATGCCTATAAGCTGAAGTACGAGAGTTTAGGCAGAAAGGCTAAGTTTGTTCTTAGGTTTGAGGATACCGATCCAAGAACCAAGAGACCGCTTCCCGAGGCTTATGACGCGATTAGAGAGGATCTAAAGTGGCTTGGTATTAGGTGGGATGAGGAGTACATTCAATCTGATAGGATGGGTATTTACTATGACATTGCCAGGAAAATCCTTGAGAAAGGCGGTGCGTACGTTGCTGCAAAGGACACAGACTGTACGCCGGATGACTGGAAGAAGTCTAAGATGATGGGAAAGCCGTGTAAGAATAGGGAGGCCGACCCAAGTATTAACCTTGAGCTTTTCGATAAGATGCTGGAGGGGCGTTATAAGGAGGGTGAGGCTGTCATGGTAATAAAGACTGATCTTCAACATCCAGACCCAAGTGTTAGGGATTGGGTTGCCATGAGGATCATAGACACGACCAAGTACCCACATCCAAGGGTTGGTACTAAGTACGTTGTTTGGCCCACATATAATTTTTCAGTATCAATTGATGATCACTTAATGGGAGTAACACACATACTTAGGGCTCAGGAGCATTCCGTGAATACCATTAAACAATCCTTTATTTATGCGCACATGAATTGGGAACAACCAGAGGCCATTCACTTCGGTAGACTCAGGATTGTGGGCATGACACTTAGTAAGACTAGGCTAAAGGCACTTGGTATTAGGTGGGATGACATTAGATTACCAACACTAGCTGGCCTTAGAAATAGGGGTATTCAGCCCGAGGCTATTTGGAACATCATGCTTCAAGTCGGTGTGAAGCCAACAGACGCAACGATATCCTCAGCAAACCTATTTGCTGAAAATAGGAAAATAATTGAACCAAGGGCTAATAGATACATGGCCGTTATAAACCCTATTAAGGTAATAATTAAGGACGTTACCGAAGAATTAACAGCAAAACTGCCAATGCATCCATCGTACCCAGAGCGAGGATTTAGAACAATAACTCTCAAGCCAAGTAATAATGAGGTAATTATTTTCATAAGTAGATCCGACTATGAGAAGGTTAGCGTAGGTTCGGTAATTCGTTTAATGGAGCTCGTAAATGTCGAAATAATCGAGAAAACAAGCAACGCCCTAACTGCATATATGCATAGTAAAGATCTTGAGAGCGCTAAGAAGGTTAATGCGGCAATAATTCAGTGGGTACCGCCTGATGGATTGACAATAAGGATTGTAAGGCCTGAGGATTTAAGGCTTGTTGAGGATGAGGGTCTTGCGGAACATGCTGTTGAACAGGTGGCCAACGGTGAGATAGTACAATTCATGAGGTATGGCTTTGTGAAGAAGGTAGGTAATGATAGGTTTATTTATGTCCATGATTAATGCGTTGTTATATCAACGCATGAAATATAACACAATATCGCACATTGTGAGTTAATGCTTTTTATATAGTAACACGGTAGAACCTAGGTCCCTTATGAAGATAGAATATAGGTGTTCAAGATGTGGTTACACGATTGAGGCGACTTCATGGCTTTGGCAATGCCCTAAATGTGGAGGCCCACTTGATCTAGTAATTGAGGGATTAAAGTTTACTTTGAGTGAGTATAGGGGTTTATGGAGATTCTCAAGTGTAATACCTGCGAAACCCCTAGTTAGTCTTGGTGAGGGATTCACGCCATTAGTCAAGGCTGATTTCCTTGGTAAAGGCAGTTACCTAAAGCTTGAGTACCTTAATCCAACTGGTTCGTTTAAGGATAGAGGATCCGCGGTGGCCATATCAAAGGCACTAGAGTTTGGTGCTAAGGCTGTAGTTGAGGATTCAAGTGGTAATGCAGGTATATCAGTAGCTGCCTATGCTGCTACGGCCAGTATTAAGGCTAGAATTTACGTACCTAAGGATGCACCTGAAGGTAAGAAGACCCTCATAAGATCATTGGGCGCTGAATTAATAGAGACCTCCTCTAGGACTGAAGCCAGTAGGGTGGCTATTAAGTCCGTGGGACCTAACGAGGTTTATATCGGGCATGCATGGAACCCCTGGTTCTTACAGGGTACGAAGACCTTGGCTTACGAATTACTTAATCAAATAGGGCATGTACCCAATGCCGTAATTCTCCCGGTATCAGCTGGTACGTTGCTTCTTGGACTATGGATCGGCTTCAATGAGTTACTGGGTTTTGGTCTTATTAATAAAGTGCCAAGGCTTTATGCCGTTCAAACCCAGGGATTTGCTGATCTATATGGGAGGATTCATGGGGAGTATTCGAAAGAGCCAACTAAGTTTGCGGATGCACTTAGGGTATCTAATCCGCCAAGGCTTGGTCAAATGGTTAATGCGGTCATGGGTAGTGGGGGTGATGCATTGGTGATTGAGGATGATGAACTTTTACAAGCGTGGAAAACATTGTTAAAGAGAGGATACATAGTTGAGCCTAGTAGCGCAATAGCCCTTTCAGGCTACATGAAATTATTGAGTAATAATTATATAGGTAGTGATGATGAGGTCGTGATTATACTAACCGGTAGTGGCTTGAAGTATATAGATATAATGAGTAAGGTATAGTTGAATATATTTAACAAGAGCAACCTTTATAAACGCTTACTATTCTTTGTGCATCGTGAGGATATCAACAAGAAGTAATGCATTTCCTGGATCAGCCATTAGGGGTGTTAATGAGGAGGTTGTTAGGCTTGAGAGTTCTGGTGTTAGGGTTTATGGCTTCCATATTGGTCAGCCTGGTCTTCCGCCGAGTAGGGAGTTGCTTCTTGAGTTTACGAAGGAGCTTCTTGAGAGACCCTTTGAGTATAGCATGTACACGCCGAGCAGTGGTATTGAGGAGTTGAGGGAGACAATAGCCGAAGACTACACAGAGTACTCAGGGGTTAAGATAAGTAGTGCCAATGTCTCGGTCACCGCAGGCTCCGCAGAGGCTATCTTAGCAGCCTTTATGGCGATTATTGATGAAGGTGATGAGGTTATACTCTTCGACCCAACATACCTAATGTATGAGCCAGTCATTAATTACCTGGGTGGTAAGGTTATCAGGGTTAGGGCTAGGGAGGAGCTTGGTTGGGAGCCCAGTGAGGAGGATGTTAAGGCCGTGATGAGTAGGAGGGTTAAGGCAATAATAGCCGTTAACCCAGACAACCCAACAGGTAGAGTCCTTAGCGATTCCATGATTAAGTTATTGATTGACCTAGCCCGTGACTATGACGCATTCCTAATCTATGATGAGGCGTATAGGCATCTTTATTATGAGGGCTCTCATACGTACGCCATTAAGTACGGTCTTGAAAACGTCATTGCCCTGAACACGTTCTCCAAGGACCCAGCAATGCCCGGCTGGAGACTAGGCTACGTAATAGCCCATGAGGACTTCATAAAGGTGTTTAATAGGGTTAAGCAGTACACGAACCTAAATCCACCAACGCCTGCTCAGTACGCTGGTCTACTATACCTAAGGAAGTACAAGGAGAGGTACTTAAGTGAGACCTTGCCGATTTATAAGTCGAGGATGGAGACAATGCACAAGGCCATTAGGGAATACCTACCCGAGGCAGTTGTCGTAAAGCCAAAGGCTGGCTTATTCATATTCCCGAATCTAGGATCGTATTTAAGAAGGCTTAATATTAATGACTATGAATTCGCAATGAAACTTGTTAGGGAGGCACATGTTGCTGTAGTGCCAGGATCGGCCTTTGGGGAGGTGGGTAAGTTCCATGTAAGGATGGCTTTTGCGAGGGAGAGTGAGAGGAATATCGAGGAGGGTATTAGTATATTGGCTAATTACCTATTAAGGGCCTTAGGGAGTTCTGAATAATCATTATTGAGGAAAATAAATTAATTTACATTGTAGTACCTAGGATTATATGGTCGTGGAGATTGGAGCAGGCATGCACCTAACCTTGGATGACATAATCAAGACCTCTAGGAATTATGAGGAGGTCAGGGTGGGTAATAATGCCTTGGATGCGATGAAGCGGTCCCGTATGGTTCTTGAGAATTTAATTCATGGTAATGTTAGGATTTACGGTGTTAATACGGGACTTGGTGATTTATATAATGTAACTGTTAATCCCGAGGACGTAGCCAAGTACTCACTGGATATGCTTATTGATCACTCAATGGGTGTTGGTGATTATGCACCTGATGACTGGGTTCGCGCTACAATGCTTGTTAGGGCCCATCAATTGTCCTTAGGGTACAGTGGTATTAGGAGCATTATTGTAGAGAGATTAGTTGATTTTCTTAACATGAGGATAACACCGTTGGTTCCTAAGTATGGTTCGGTAGGTGCTTCGGGTGATTTAGCGCCATTAGCGCATATTGCATTAGCCCTATTGGGTAAGGGCTTTGTTAGGTATCAGGGTAGGGTAATGCCCAGTATAGAGGCTCTGAAATCAATTGGACTTAGTGAGTTAAGCCTTAGTTATAAGGAGGCTTTATCATTAATTAATGGAACTAGCTACAGTGCTGCAGTGGCTTCGTTGGGTATTTGGGATTCCTATAGGTTATTGAAGGCTGCATTAGCGGTTATGGCACTGATGATTGAGACATCACGAGCTAATATGGCATCGTTAAGTATTGAGGCAAATTCCGCTAAGTTGCATAGTGGTGAAATCGAGGTTGCGAAGATAATGAGTGAATTATTGAGTGACAGTAAGAATGTGAACACTAGTGGTAGGGTTCAAGACCCATACTCAATAAGGTGTATACCACAGGTCCTTGGTTCAGTACTTGACGCACTTATTTGGGTCCTACGTAACGTATTGAATGAGGTTAATTCCGTGAGTGATAATCCAATAATTGTTAATAGCGCTGTATTTTCGACATGTCACTTTCATGGTCAGTATGTGGCCTTATCAACGGACCTGCTCAACGTATCACTGGCTGTACTTGGCAATTTAATTGAGAGGCAGATAGCTCAATTACTTAGGAGGGAGATCAATGGCATTAATAATTACTTGGCCAATGGTCCTTGGCGTGTTGGCTTAATGCTTGCTCAGTATACTGCTGCGGCATTGGCAGCCAGGCTTAGGGAGTTATCGACACCATCAACCGTACAGAATATACCAACCAGTGGTTTTCAGGAGGATATTAACTCCATGAGCGCAAACTCAGCGATAAAACTTCATGATGTTAACTCAATAATTACGCAATTAATAGCCGCGCTCGCCTACGTCACGTACTCAGTGATTAATGCCAACAATTCATGTTCAACTTGTGGTAAAGTAACAACACGCATTTATAAAACAATAAGTAAGTACGTGGTTAACGTTCAATCGCATCATGATGCAATAACCAAATTGATGAGTTCAATTGATGAGCTTTCAGGCATTATTACCCTGAAGATCAACCCATGATAGTAACTGATCCATCAATCCTACCAATTATCACCTTGGAGATCCTCTTACCACTGAATATCCCAACCTCAACAACCCCTGGTATTTCCTTAATAATTCTCTCCATATCATCAGGATTCATTACCGCCTTAGGCATATAATCTATTATGTAGTTGCCGTTGTCAGTAACGATAGGTCCCCTTTTGCCACTACCAAACCTTAACTCGGCTGTTCCACCAAGTTCTTCAAGTCTCGCCTTAATGATTGACCAGGCAAAGGGTATTACCTCAATTGGTATTGGGTGCTTGCTCGGTATTGAGGGAAAGACTTTTGTTTCATCAACAATGACTATGAACTCCCTAGCCCAATAATCAATAATTTTCTCCCTGGTTAGGGCAGCACCACCACCCTTAATGAGGTTCTTCCTCCTATCAACCTCATCAGCGCCGTCAATAGCCACATCAACATGGTTAACTTGCCAAGGGTAGCGCAATAAATGCGCTAGTCCCAGTTTAATTATCTCGATCTCAGTTTCAGTCGATGTTGGAACTAAGAGAATTTCCTCAATGCTATCACTAATTATTAATTTATGAAGTTCCCTGAGGAAGACCATGGCTGTGGATCCAGTCCCAACACCAACCACGTACTTATCCCTGAGATACTTAATAGCTTCCCTAGCCGCTGCCTCCCTAGCAATAACTATGTTATCCACGGTATCAATAAAATACCTAATAATTTAAATGATTACTTACCTTTAACAATCTTGATAAGCTCCTCATTACATGCATTAGGGTCCTTATTAAGGCATGATCTAAGGGCTTCAGCAACTTTAATGGCATCCCTACTCTCATGAACATTATGGGTCCTAATGGCATCTGCACCCATGATTACTGCAACAGCCTCCGCAGCAATTGATGCGAATAGTCTCTCCTCAGGCGGTGCATTCCTACGCATTAATCTCTCAAGAAATGACTTTCTGGAAATACCAACAAGTACCGGCTTACCTACTTCATTCCTTATCCTGTCTATGTTCATTATAATTATTGAGTCCCAGGAATACCACGGATAACTACTATCACCGCGAATATACTCACCCCTCAACGGTTCACCACCTGTAAATAATGGATCCATACTTAATGGAGGCCATGCACCAACGCCTGGATCAATAACAATATTACCCTCACTAACGCCACTACGTAATGCAATATCTAAGCTCTCCTTCAACGCATCTATAGTTCTAATGACTGGGTCATTACCTTGCGTAGGAACAACGCGTTCTCTGGCCATGATAATAACGGATACTCCATGGTCGGCTATAATATGTGCCATATCATTATCGCCCTTTAATCCCGTGACATCGTTCACTACATCGGCACCTGCATCCAACGCCGCTTCAGCAACCCTTGATCTAAATGTATCGATAGACACCGTTAAGTCAGGAAACTCCTTTTTCAAGGCCTTAATTATGGGTACGACCCTATTTATTTCCTCATCAATGCTGATGATGGTCTTATTATACGGCGCCGTGGACATACCGCCAATATCAATAATATCAGCACCTCCAGCTATCATGAATTCTGCTGCCTTAATAGCATCATTAATGGTTCTCCTAACGGAGCCCTTAAAGAAGGATTCAGGACTTGCATTAATAACCCCAACTAGCCTAACTGGTTCATCATCACCAATCCATAAACGGCCAAGCCTAGCCCTAGGCATAGCAAGGTCTGTGGGCAAGGCTTATTATGCCTTGATTTTAAGTATTAATGATGGATGTATCATTGGGTGAGCAGATTCTCGTTTTACTTAGGGGGAGGGGTCCATTAACCGTTGAGGAAATCGCTTATTACCTGGGTAGGGATGTTTAGGGAGATTGTCGAGGAAATTCAGTATCTGGAACATGATAAATTAGTTACGAGAGTTAAGAAGGGCTTGATAATTAAGAGGGAGGTATTTGACCTAACACCGACAGGTCTTAAAGAGGCTCAAAGAGCGTACGAGAAGCTGAGGAGGACCTCAGAAGGCATTATTAGTATTAATACGATATAATGAAGAACTTGAGGAATTGCTTAATCAGTACGTTCATTAATACCATTAATGATAATCCTGAATCTACTACCGCTCGAATTATTGATGCTCATGGAACTGGACCTATTATTAATGGAGCCATTGGTAATTCATGGGCATTAGATAACATGCACTAGAATTAGTACATAGGTTAAGTAACCAATGAGTCCTATTAAAGCCACATTCCAGGTTAATCTTCCCTTAATTACATGATAAAGCATTGCAGAGGATATCACCTCAACGACTGCAACACTTACCAAAGCCTCAACACTCAGTAACCACCTAGTGGCCACAAGGGCCAACGCTGGGTACACAGTTGAGTAAAGAACTTTCTCACCAATTAGTGCAGCAACAGCCATTGTATCACGTTCCCTCCAAGTCCATATTACCGCAGTTATTGATTCAGGGAGTACCGTGGCCGTCGGTACTATGATTATTGATAACCCCATCACATCAAGCATGAGGTATTTCGACAAATCAATAACACCCTCAACCAAGGCCTTAGAGCCCACGAATAATAACACCACAGAAATTACAAGCTGAAGAATAAAGGGCATAAACTCAATCCTATATACCCTAATGACTCTGAGCATATAAAGTCCCTCGTAATCCTCAATCACGAGACCCTGCCTACTCCTCATTACGTGTACATACAGTAAGTAAGCCGTAACTAAAAACACCGCTACCAAGTACCTAATCACCAGTGACCTAATGAGTGCGGGTAAAAGTACGGTGGGAAATAGGAGTAGGACTACGGTAAATGGTATTATCAATGCCTTATCAACCTCAAGAACAGCATCGCTTCTACGCCGTAAGTAAAAACCAATAATGGCCACTATGAGGATTACTGGATATATAATGGTGGATACCACAAAGGGTTCCCCGATAATGGTACCCACGGCTACATCCTCACCAGATACACCGCCATAGAACAACAAGGCTATTAGAAATACTATTAGCTCCGGAAGTGATGTAAGGATGGGTGATAACACGGCACCAACAAAGGAAGAACCAATCCTGTATCTATGACTAATGTACTCCATTGAGTTAGTGAAAAGCCAACCACCAATAAGCACAGAAAGAAATCCCGCAATCATGTTCAGGATAATTATTAGCACTTTATCATCCCAAGTTAAAATAATGAAAGGACAACATTTAATAAGTCCAACCACTACAAAAGACTTGATGAGCTTACCAGCAAATCTCTTCAAAAGATACGAATTACCACCACTACCCTATTCAATAAATGCCCTAGAACCGCACATAAGTGGTCAAGTAATCGATGTACACTACAACGGTCACCATAAGGGCTATGTAAACGGAGCCAACGCTACAATAGAAAGACTCGAGAAGATAATTAAGGGTGATGTAACTAGTTACGACATACAGGGATTACTGAGGAACCTATTCTTCAATGTCAACGGCCATAAACTCCACACGCTATACTGGAATTCAATGGCGCCATCAGGAAAGGGTGGAGGAACACCGGGCGGCTACCTAGGCGACCTAATAAAGAAGCAGTTTGGAAGCTTTGATAGGTTTAAGGCATTATTCACAGAGGTCATGAGATCATTACCAGGCTGTGGATGGACCGTACTCTACTACGACCCAGAGTCTGGGAACCTGGAATTCACAACCTTCGAAAACCACTATAACCAACACATCGCAGAGCTACCAGTTCTCCTAATAGTCGATGAATTCGAACATGCCTATTACCTTCAGTATAAAAATAACAGGAATGGCTACATAGATGCCATTTGGAATGTGCTGAATTGGGAGGAAGCCGAAAATAGACTTAGGAAGTATATGAAGTAATTCATAATAGGG
>NZ_JBMFVA010000002.1:0-38385 GCF_049966235.1 Vulcanisaeta sp. | reverse complement strand
GTAAGGACACCTCAAAATAAGCCTTATTTTTATTATCTATTTTCCTAATTACCATAAAATCATACTTTATGAACCCACATTGCATTAATTATTATTGCTGATGCGAGCATGCTCGTCACGTCATTGATGTCGAATGGCGGCGTGACTTCAACGACGTCGAAAACCCTAGGCATTAATCTAGTGCTTAACTCACGGATGAGCCTAATTACCTCCCTTGATGTGAAGCCGCCGGGTGATGGACTATTAACGCCAGGTGCGAAGGCTGGATCAACAACATCAAGGTTAATACTTAAATGAACAATCCTATTACCAATACTACTCGTAATCTCATTAACCACAGCATTAATACCCATGGAATCAACCTGATCAATGGTATATATATTGATACCTAATTTCCTAGCCTCATTAAATAAGTAGGGTGCGTTTGAGTATGTCCTAACACCGATTATGACTATGTAGGCATTAGGGTCGACATCCCTAATCCACCTAATTACTTGCCCACTGGTTAAACCCTCGGTAACGATCCTAACGTCAGGGTGAGCATCAAGCAGTATATATGCCAACCCATCATTAACTACTCTCTTTAAGCCCCTGAATGCAGCATAGGATGATGTGCTATCACCACCAATCACAACTAACTCCCTAACAAGGCCTAGGGCCTCACTAACAGTCTCCTCAACCCTATGCCAAGTCTCATTATGATCACCAACAACCACATCAACATCACCAAGATCAATGATAGAAGTATTGCCAAGGATGTACGGTGAGGAGTAAAGCCAGGACCTAACCCTGGAGGGAGCAAGCCTAGAGCCAGGCCTAGTACCGACAGCCCCATCCCAGGGAACACCGAGAATACCAACATCACCACTAATCCAGCCCCTCCTAACAACCTCGCCAACCCTAACGTCACTAGGATCCTTAATGAACTTATACATGGGCTCCCTAACAAACCGCATACAAAACAGACAATGATAATGAGGTTAAAAGCACTACATTACGAATTAAACCTCAAGAACTCTAACACCAACCTTCTTAGCCCTTATCCTGAGCTCCTCATCAAACGTGAACAACGGCTTACCCAACGCATATGCAGTTCCTAATACCACTAAGTCGTTAAAACCACCAAGTCCCCAACCAGTACTCTGCATCATACGTAACACCCACTTAATAATATCATTATCACACACTAAAACCACCTTCCTATGGTTAATTAAACTACCTAAAATGTCCATAGCGTGATCCCTCGGCACATTGACAGACCTAAAGAACCAGACCAGCTCATAAATAACAATGTGATGTAAGAACCATCTGTCCAAACTATCTAAAACCCTGACTGCCCTGGTATGTTCCCTAGAATCCTCAACTATGTAAAATATCAACGCATTAGTATCAATCACTGCCTCTGACATTACTCATCAAACCCTCCTCAATGAGCCTATCAATATCACTGATCGTTAACTCCCTACCCAACCTAATCATTGGTATTTCCTGAATTACCTTCCTAAGGATAATACGATCATCATCAACCTCGACACTCAATAAATCACCAACCTTAATCCCAAGCCTCTCCCTAACGCTTGCGGGTATCGTAACCTGGTAATTTCTAGTAACCTTGACCAGGATTTTCACAATAAACTAAAAAATTACTTTTATAAAAATATTTCTACTAAGTTAAAATAATTAACACATAAGAGCACTTTTATACTTAATTAAAGTCTTTACAATAGATTAATATTTATTATCATAATTTTAGAATTTATCAATAATAAATTAATTATATTGATTTAGGGTTTTTAAATATTATTCTGCATAAGAATATCTTGCGTAATGCAATAAGTCTTATTTTTGACAATTACAAGGATATGCCGATAAATATGGCAACCCAAGCAGCAGCAAAGATTGACTGGTCGTCACTATGGAAGAAAGAGGACTGGTGGGCACTTTGGATCGGACTTCTCATTTTTCTCTTATCATTACCTGGTTATTATGGTATTTACCTACTTGGTTGGGTTCCCAGGGTCTCGGCACCGTGGTTAAATCCTTCAAAGAGTATTGTGGTTGTTGGGCAAGCGTTGACAATGACTAAGGCATACCTGGGTTTAAATCCACTGCTTAGCGTGATCCTGCTCTACCTATTCCTGCTGGCGATCCTCACGTTCGCGGCTTGGTCAATGGGACATAACGTTAAGAGATTCATGGCTAGCTTCACAATAATGTTCATTCTAACATTCGGTTTCTGGTGGCTCTTTGGCTATGCATACTTTAACGCTACACCTGACCAATATGCTAAGCTTCACATTACCTGGTCAATACCCGTGGGAGCAGACGGTATACTAATATACCTACTACTCATAGGCTTATTTATATCCAATGTAATATTCTACAAGAAATTACCGGCGGTTCTAGAAACCGGTGCTAGAACCGAGTGGTACATAAAGACCGCAATAGTGCTTCTTGGGGCCTTGATTGGGGCATCATCTCTCAGATACATAACGCTGGCTGTGGGTCTTGTGGAGAGATCGTTAATAGCCATAGTCGCCGCCTACCTAATCTACTGGCCAATCTCATACCTAGTATCCCATAAGGTGTTTAAATTAGATAATAAGTGGGCAGCAACACTGGCATCAGGCGTTAGTATATGCGGTGTATCGGCGGCCATAGCCACAGCCGCAGCAATAGGCGCCCCATCAATAGTGCCAGCTACCATTGCATCAATAATTGTGCTATTCGCAGCCGTAGAATTAGTGGTACTACCATTCGCAGCTGCCACGTTCCTAAAGTGGGCACCATATGCGGCTGGTGCCTGGATGGGCCTATCCGTTAAGACCGATGGTGCAGCTGCAGCCAGCGGCGCTTTGGCTGATGCCCTGATTAGTGCTCAGCCAGGCCTTGCTGCCTATAAGACCTGGGTATTGACAACGGCAGTCATGAATAAGGTATTCATTGATATATGGATTGGACTATGGGCATTCATACTGGCTGTGATATGGGTGACCAAAGTTGAAAGAAGACCTGGAGAAAGAGTTCCCATGATTCAGATTTGGTTTAGGTTCCCCAAGTTTGTGCTTGGTTACCTAGCTACATGGTTAATACTATGGGGTGTTGGTTTCGCAGTTGGCGCTGCCGTATCGTGGAAATTCATGACCGGCGGCATAACGCCACAAACAGAGTTATTTAGGTACTTCTTCTTCGCCCTAACCTTCATGTCAATAGGGCTAACGACCAGGTTCAAGACACTCGCTGAGATAAAGGCTGGGCGTATGATAGCTGCATACGTAGTATCACTAACAATCATAATACTAATAGGATTAGCAGTATCAATAGCCCTCTTCGCAGGCTTACCACCACCTAAATGAGGTGATGAACAATAACAAACCTCAAAATTAAAACCAGTGATAATTTCAATTCTACCCCACGAATAGCTCAGGTCGAGATATCCACATCATGCAATGCATCATGCATTTACTGTCCAAGGATGATATTAAGAAATGAATGGATTTCTAGGTTTATGGACCTGAAGCTGTATCGCCAGGTAATAAGGGAGTTACTAGGTATAAAGTCAATAGGTTATGTGCATCTGCAGGGATGGGGTGAACCACTTCTGCATCCAAACCTTATGGATATTATCAACGAGGTTCAGGGCAAGGTGGACTTCGGTCTCACAACAAATGGATTACTATTAAATGAGCACTATGTGAATAAGCTAATTTCTTCGGGGATCAACGTTATAGCGATAACATTCGCGGGAGCTACTCCATCAACACACAATGCCATAAGGATTGGCTGTGACTTTAATACTCTAATCAAAAATTTAAGAGAACTCGTTAAGGTTAAGGAGAGATTAAGGAGCAATACTAGAGTAATTGCGAGTTACATTGCACTATCAATGAATATTCATGAATTGCCTGACTTCGTCGAGTTATGCCATAAACTAGGAATTGAGGAGGTGATTATTGATAACTTATCGTACATATTAAGCAGAGATATGCTCATGTGGAAAGCCTTTACGGATCTCATGGAACAAGAACCTAAGGTCTTTAAACGCATAGTAAGTATTGCACTAGGGAAAGCCAAGGAATTAGGTATTAAGGTATTCACCTACTCATTAAGTTGCTGGGAACTTACTGAATGTCCAGAGAGACCCACTGAGAGTGTATTCATAAACGTAAATGGCGACGTCTCTCCATGCGTATTCCTAAACCTACCAGTTAGGGACAGTGATATACCGCGATGCTTCATGGGTAAATGCTTCAAAGTGAGGAAAACAGTCTTTGGAAATATAGGAAGTAGTAATATCATGAGTATATGGAATAACGAGGACTATAAAGAATTTAGGCTTAAATTCATAAAGAGAAGGTCCCAGGGATTTACCGAGGAATACAACATTAACTCGACACTACCTAGTCAATGCATTACATGCTATAGATTATACGGTGTTTAGTTCCTCACCAATACCATGGACACCAGCATTATGCTATTTCGGGTATTATTTAACACCACGACCACTGCTGCTAGTGCGGTTTCAAAGGGTATGCTCAGTGAAACTGTAGAACATGAATAATGACCAAGAGGTTTTCCCTAGGAATGATTTTACAAAAACCCTCGGTGGTTATTGTTTAGAACTCGTTTTTAGCAAGATTGCAAGGATTAATTGGGAAAGTGGCTGGTGCGTGTATTATTATTATGGAAAAACAAAAATAGAGAGTCTTAAATTATCCTTGGTTCCTTATGTCAGTTCCTCAAAAATACAGGGGTAGGCCTATTGAGGAGTTAATCTCAGCCGGTTATTACGATCCTGAGACTAGGTCTGTCCATGTTATCACTGGTACGGAACTTCACGTGCATAGCCGTGACTGGCAGCTTGAGGGTCCGCTACGGATGCTCTTTCACGTACTTGACCCTGCGGTGGCTAAGGACCCGAAGAACCTAATTGTCTATGGTGGCACTGGTAAGGCTGCGCGCTCGTGGGAGGACTTTGAGGCTATTGTTGATTCCCTACTCACAATGGACAGCGAGGACACTCTCGTAATACAAAGCGGCCAGCCTGTGGCAATTTGGAAGCTTAGTAGAAATACTCCAAGGGTTTTAATGAGCAATGCGATGCTCGTTCCCAAGTGGGCTGATTGGAAGATATTCTGGGAGCTCGAGGCCAAGGGATTGATAAGCTTCCACCAAATGACGGCTGGTTGTTGGGCGTACATTGGTACTCAGGGTATTCTCCAGGGAACCTACGAAACAATTGGAGCAGCCGCGGATAGGCACTTTGGAGGCTCACTTGAGGGTAGGTTAGTGGTTAGTGCAGGGCTTGGTAACATGGGTGGCGCACAGCCGCTGGCCATTAAGATGCTTGGTGGTGTGGCGTTAATAGCCGATGTTGATAGGAGGATGATACAGAGGATGATAGACACTGGTTACCTTGATACATGGACGGACAACCTGGACAAGGCCATAGACATGGCCCTCGACGCAAAGGAGAGAAGGCAGGCAACGAGCATAGGGGTACTCGCAAATGCCGTAAACTTACTTGAGAAACTGATCAAGGAAAACATAGTACCAGACATACTGACTGACCAGACCCCAGCCCACGACCCACTTTCTTACGTACCCCAGGGACTCACTGTGGAGCAGGCCGAGCAATTAAAGAAGAGCGATCCAGATAAATACATGCTACTGGCTAAGGAGACCATGAAGAAGCACGTACAACTAATGCTCCAGTTACAGGCTAGGGGTGCTGTGACCTTCGAGTACGGCAACAACCTCAGGAAGCAGGCATATGATGCTGGCGTTGAGGACGCATTCAAGATCCCCGGGCAGATGGAGTACATGAGGCCATTGTTTGAGGAGGGCCGTGGGCCCTTCAGGTGGACAAGCCTGGTCGGTGATCCAAACGACATATACAAGCTTGATGACGTATTAATAACATTGTTCGAGAAGAAGAACCCAAGACTTGCCAGGTGGATCAAGAATGCCCACCAGTACGTGAAGTTCCAGGGACTACCAGCCAGAGTCGTTTACCTAGGCTATGGAGAGAGGGCACTATTTGGTAAGATCGTTAGTGAGATGGTTAGGAAGGGCGAACTAAGCGGGCCAATATGGTTCGGCAGAGACCACCTGGACAGTGGTTCTGTTGCGTCGCCCTATAGGGAGACTGAGGGCATGCTTGACGGCTCAGACGCAATTGGAGACTGGCCAATACTGAACTACGCACTAAATACTGCTGCTGGTGCCACCTGGACTTGCTTCCATCATGGCGGCGGCACGGGGATCGGCTACGCTATTCATGCCGGCTTTGGCATGGTTGTTGATGGTACTGAGCTTGCTGAGGAGAAGGCCCTTAGGGTCTTCACTGTTGATCCGGGGAGTGGTGTCGTTAGGCATGCCCATGCCGGCTACCCGAGGTCCTTAATGGTTGCTAGGGAGAGGGGTGTTAGGATACCAATCATTGATAAGCTTGAGGAGAAGAGTAGGCGTGTGATTGAGGAGGCGTATAGGGAGGGTAGGATTAGCAGGTTCACGTATGAGAGGGTCAAGAAGGACCTTGAGGAGTATGAGGCGAGAAAGCAAAACTATAGAACGCCATTTAATACTTAATTACCGGCTCTCATGACAAGGCATTTCGCAGTTAAACCTGGCTGATTTTCATCCTTACTATTGGGTCCACTATCTCGTATTCACCGTGAGAGAGACCCTACTTATTATGCTCATTTTCATGAGGTTATTTAATACCCTCTCGATCTCGCCTGGTGCTAAATACTTATTGAGTCTTAATGTTATGTATTCCCTAATTTCGTTAAATCGTTTCTTACCCCTGGCTATTGCCTCAAGTACTAATCCATAGTAAGTGGACCTACCCAATAACGACCTTAATTCGTCATTGACGAGTTCCATAGTTCTCCTATAAATCTCATTAATGTTTGTTATTCCGCGTACCTTGGCATTGCCGTAGTACGTTAACCACCCCACGATGCCATCAAGTTTATCAACAGCATCAAGTATTTCACTCATTGTTACCTCGATTCCGTATTGCCTAAAGCCCGTTATTAGGAATTGAATTGAAGAGTCCCTATTGAACGGAGTTATCGTTAGTTCCTCGATGAATCTCCCGTAAAGTGGTGACTTGGGATTTTCGAGACCTAGAAAATCGTGTAGTAGTCCAACTTCAGAGCCTGTTAATATTACCTTAACATTGCTTAGGTTATCGTATGTATAGGCAAGTATCTGTGTGAGGTCGACCTTGCCAAATCCCTTTAACATCCTAAGTATTTGGGCCTCATCTATCGCTATTACTATTTGGTCTAGGTTTTTAGATAAGGCGTTTAGTAAATCCATCAGGTAAACGCTCCTCCAATCAACCTCAATATTAGGTTCAATACCACTGCCGAATACGTTTATGCCTCGAATAATCTTCGCGATATTCCTAATAACGTTCTCAAGTCGCCACTTAATGGACAACTCAGTTAGGCAATTCGATATTAATTAGTAGAACCTTCTTTTCGTGAAGTCATTCTCAAGAGTCCTAGCGTCAATGTAGCAATACGGTATGTTTGCTTCATTTAGGGCGACCCTCAGTACCGATGTCTTGCCGACACGCCTAATTCCGTATATTGCAAGGAACCTTGACCCACCCCTTATGAAGTTTAGGATGCTATCTACCTCGTTGTCTCTGTCGAGGAGGTCCTCTCTCCTCGTTTTTGGCTCTATGTCGAATAACATGGAATACTCACCCCTGTATATAATACAGGGGTGCTTAAATCCCTGACCTAGAAAAATGAGTCAGTTTTTAAATACCCTCATTAGTAATACCTTGGTGCAGCAGATGAGCAGTAAGAAGGAGCTTCCTAAGCTTGAGGTTAAGGGCTTCGTTGGTTATATTAGGTATATTGCTTATTTAGGGACTTATGATGAGTATATTAGGGGCTTGAGTAGGGATGACCACTTGGTTAAGGATCGTAATAAGAAGGGAAAATAACGAAGTCATTACCTGCGCCCTCGCAATACTGGGTTTGAAGGTTTAGGACCTGATATACTAATGCCTATTGATGTTGCCCAGAGACTTGGGCTTAACCTATCGGGTGGTGATGCTGAGGTTTACGCCATTCGTACGGCTTCAGGGATTGCCCCCAATATATCGTTTTAGGGAGAGCATCAACGTTAAGGTGTTAGTCAGTGATAGAGATACGCCCATCGTTAGGTTGATACCCATTGTTTCTGAGTCTGTGGATTACGTACTTCTTAGTGATAAGGCTTTAACGGAGTTAGGCATAGTGATTATTGACGCGAGTAATGGCACTTGGTGATTTAGGGATGAGTTAGGAAGGGCCTTTAGGCCCTCATGCACGCCTGGTTAGGTTATTGCTACGTGTAATATTTGATGCGCTATTGTGCCTATTGTGTATGTGGCTGCAGCTGCACCTAGGGATAGTAATATGTTCATAGCCATTGTATGGGCTATACGGCCGCTTCCTGATATTGCCGTTAATAGGCCACTTATGGCCTGTGCTAGAGCCACGAGCACTATCGATATGTATAGTGAGCCTACGTTGCCGATTATGTGGCCTAGTAATGGGAATGGCGCTATTACGAGTAATGCACCTATTAGGTAGAATATGCCCGTGTATAGGGCTGATTTCCCAGGGTTCTCGAGCGCCTCTTCGGATAGGCCAATCTCGCTTACTTCCGTTATCCTTTTGCTTATGTTCACATCTGTTGATAAGCTGGGGGCTATTTCACTAGCTGTTTTTTCGCCAATACCCATTTTATTTAGGGCATTCTTAACCCTCCTGGTTCTATCCTCTATGTCAAGGTTCTCGAGTTCTATATCTATCTTTGACAACATGGTCTCCCTAATATCCCTCTGGGCCTTTGTCGACATATAAGCGCCTACGGCCATTGAAAGCGTGCCCGCAGTACCAACTATTAGGCCAGCCAGTGTTATGAGTATGGGATCAGCAACGACAGGGGCTAAACCAGCCACTGCAGCTAACACCTCCACTAGACCATCGCTCATTCCGTACATGGCATCCCTAATATTATCGATGAATGCTTCGAACCTCGACTCTTCCTCCTTAAAGACCTCCTCATGCGAGACCTCATCAAGTAGTATCTCCCTAAGCCTATCTGTATATGGGCCAAGCGCATTCTTCCTAACCATCTCACCATACCTCTCAATAGCCTCAACCTCCGCACTCTCCCTCAACTTAACGAGAAAACCAAGCCCAAATAACCTCCTAATTAATACTGAGAACATGACTGAGAACCTGGAGGACCTTACATTACTAACATCAATACCTGCTTGATCAGCAATAAATCTCCAGAACTCAGCGTGGCTAGTCTCGTACTGTGATAACTTTAACAATTCCTTTCTTAATTTCTCATTATTCTCAATCTTAGCGAGTGCTGCGTAGATCTCAGCATCCGTTAGCTCATCCTTATAATTCTCAATGACCTCATCTTTGCTAAGCCTTAACTCCATCTATCACCTACGTAAGTACTTGGTTTATTAAATCTATATTCTGGGATAATTTATAAAGGAAATTAGAAATAGTTCGCTGTATGGTATTTCCACTGGATAATCTTCAGGACTATCAATTAATATTTAAGCCGGAACATGAGATCCTAAGGAAGAGCATTAGGGAGTTTCTCGAGAGAGAGGTTTCTCCTCATGCCCTTGAATTTGATGATAAGGATGAAGTACCTAGAGACATATTAAGAAAGCTTGGGGAACAGGGTTTATGGGGTATTGGCATTGATGAGAGCCTTGGTGGTCAGGGTGGCGATACAGTATCAGCAGTCATATTGATGGAGGAGTTAAGCAGGGTAGCACCGCCTCTGGCCGTTATCCGCGGTACCAATGACTTATTCGTAACGCCACTCCTCCTATTTGGTAGTGATGAGTTGAGGAGGAAGTACGTACCACCAATAGCTAGGGGTGAGGCCTTTGGTGCCCATGCCATGACGGAACCATGTTGCGGTAGTGATGTTGCAGGTATACAGACTAAAGCAACCAAGAAAGGTGATAAGTGGGTTATTAATGGTAGGAAGATTTTCATTAGTAATGCTGACATTGCTGACTACATAATGGTATTCGCGAGAACTAGCGAGCCTCAGCCGAATAGGCGTTGGTTTGGGATAACGGCCTTCATAGTTGAGAAGGGGACGCCAGGCCTTAAGATTGGTGCTAAGTTTGAGAAGAGGGGTTTGAGGGGTAGTCATGCTGTGGAGGTTATTTTTGATGATGTTGAGGTTTCCGACGAGAATAGGGTTGGTGATGTTGGCATGGGTTTCATAATAGCCATGGAGACCTACGACAGGACCAGGGTTGGTGTTGCGGCGCAGGCACTTGGCATGGCACAGGCAGCCTTTGAGAAGGCCTTCCAGTACTCATTACAGCGCACGGCCTTTGGTCAGTACCTAGCCAGTTTTGAAGCCATACAATTTGGCCTTGCTGAGATGATGGCTGAGTTAATGACGGCGAGGTATCTAACGTACTTAGCGGCTTACCTGGCTGACCAGGGCAGGGAGGAGTTTAAGTATGTGGCTAGTCTGGCGAAGTTTTATACCACTGAGGCTGCGGAGAAAATAGTTTCTAAGGCAATTGATGTTCATGGTGGTGTCGGTGTAATTCATGAGACTGGTATAGAGAGGTTTCTTAGGGATGTTAAGATAACGGAGATTTACGAGGGTGCCAATAACATTCAGAGAGTTGTGGCCTTTAGACAGTTGATAAGGACGTTGACGAAGAAGGGCATTCTAAATCCTGATGTTGCTAAATCAATAACTTAGGCATTAGTCATGCTTATTAAAACATTATTTATCAGATATTCATTTCTTAGGTCATTGATATACCCCCTTCGGGAACGTGCATACTCAATCTCATTATAATTAAGGACAGCCGTAAATAGTCCCTCAACACCTGGTTCAATAATTAATACGAACTCGCCGTTAGGTGACGTTATAAAACTACCACCGAGTACATCACGGTTATCTGGATACTTATACCCTGTACCCATGGCTGATGCGAAGTATGCCGAGTTCTCAAATGCCCTTACCAGGCCTAGGCTTCTCCATAGGGGTACTCTATCAATGCTTATGCTGCTGGGGTTAGCTATTATGTCTATGCCGTGCTTAGCCATTAGCCTGGTTAACTCAGGATATAGTGCGTCAACGCATATTATGCAGCCTATGTACCAATCATTTATTTTAATAATGCCAAGTCTATTGCCATTACTTATTTCTGCTCTCTCGCCAGTTGCCCTAGATGGATAAATCTTTTCCGAGTAATTAACGAGCCCCTTCTCATTGATCATGGGGCATATACTTACATTCCTATTGTTGGTATTAACGTAAACAGCACCACCAATTATTAAGGCACCTGTGTTATTAGAGAGTTCCTTAAGCAGGCTTACGTATTCATTGAATTCCTCACTACTAAGTACCTTTACTCCAACCCAGTTTTCAGGTAGGATTATTAAATCCGTTGATAGATCCCTAGTTCTAGCCCTTAACCACGCAACGCCCTCATTATAGTTATTAAATCTCCTCGTTTGAACAATAGCTACCTTAAGCCTATCCATATACTTAACCCATTATTAAACTCTCATTACTTGAAGATTGATCATTCAGGTTGGGTTCTGTCAATATTGACTTTCTAAGGTCCTTAAACATATAGAAACTCCCTGGATACTTCCTATAACCAAGCATTCTATAGTACTCCCTAACGCCGACACCTGATATAACGAGCATCCTATAGGCATTAAACTCCTCAAGAGCTATGTGCTCAGCCCTCGCCATCAATGCCCTACCAATACCACGATGTTGCCACCAAAACAAATCAGTGGTCTTACTACCAATTGGTAGTTCAGGACCATAAACATGTAATTCCCTAATCAATGCGGTCCTCCCAACCTTTATCTCAGGCCTATGCGCATTAGCACTTGGTATCCTAAGCCTCAGTATTCCGTAGAGCGTGTCCTCATCATCAGTAGCCTCTAGGAACACCTCATGGCCACTCGATGCCTCATAATCAATCCTATTAATCATTAGTCTCCTCGGTGTTGGTACTAGGCCCTTCTTTATGTACTTATGACCAACCTCACGGCACCTAATCTCCACACAATTAAGGCCTAGTTCCTCCATATCCTTAAGCACTACTTCTCTCATATTACCTATTTTTGGCCCATCAACAACCCAGTGAAGTGGTATGTCCCTACCAAACCTCATAACCCTGACCCATCTGGGTATTGAAGCCATGATATGGGCCAGGAGCCAGTGCCAAGTCTCCTCATCATAACTCCTATAAAGGCCCTTTAACCACTCCTCGTATAACTCGGTGTCCTTTACCACAAAGGTTGGGTAAACCTTAATGCAGTCGGGCATGAAGCTTGGGTCACTGAATATTGCCTTTACCATCTCGAGATCCCTATCTGGTGTTGATCCAGGGAGCCCTGGCATTATGTGGTAGCAGACCTTATAGGCAGAGTCCTTCAGATACTGGGTTGCTTCAATGACTTCCTTAACACCATGACCCCTCTTAACTCTCTTAAGTACATCATCGTATATAGACTGAACACCAATCTCAACCCTAGTAAAGCCGAGTCTCAGCATAATATCTATGTGCTTAGGCTTCACGAAGTCCGGCCTAGTCTCTAGTTCGAGAGCTACAACTCTAATTCTTGCCTTCTCATTGCGTTTATGTTCATTCTCAATACTGGTATTATCAATGGATTCCGTGCCTATGAATGGATAATCATTAACAGCCTTGAATGCATTGCTAACAAACCACTCAAGGTATGACTCAGGCAGTGAGGTCACTGTGCCGCCCATTATTATTAGCTCAACCTTAGATACTGGATGATGAAGAGCTTCGTATTGCCTTATCCTAGCCACCACCTGCTTGTATGGATCGTAATTCAATGGTGCTGCCCGTAATACCACAGGCGAGTCCGGGAGGTAACTCTTTGGCGTGTTTGTCTTTTTTCCACCTGGGCAGTATATGCAATTGAATGGGCATGCCACGGGCTCAACCATTATGGCAATTGGAACTACCCCAGATATCGTCCTAGTGGGCTTTAATCTATTAAGTAATGCATTACTTAGGCTATTCATTACCTGCAGCTATAGGTCCTTTATGGGTCTTTAAAACGCTTTCATCATTTATAGCAGGTAATTTAATATTGATCGCATCATAGGTTTTTAAACCAAGTAGTGATGTTTTAATTGATATAGGTGTCGGGAATTAGGTCATTAATTAAGAGGTATTTTCCATATGACGTATTTAGGAAGTATCAGTGGGAGATAGCCAGGGGTATTTATGATTCATTATCAAGTGGTAAAATTGCGCTAATTGAGGCGCCAACAGGTGTTGGTAAGACGGCAAGTGCCTTAGCGGCTTCATTAGCATATGCGGAGGAGAGTGGCGTTAAGGTTCTATTTCTGATTAGGACTAAAAATGAGGCTCAGGCGCCAATTAGGGAGTTACGTAGGTTAAGGGATAGGGGCGTTGATATTGATTATGTGATAATTAGGAATAGACCAGATATGTGCTGTATGGTTAGTACACGTAAACTCCCATACGAGGAATTCCTTGAGGAGTGTAGGTTTTTGAGATCAAGTGACGAATGCCCCTATTATTCCAATATTAGGAGAGTTGATGTTAATAGTTTAATGCTTCATATAATGGATAATACAGGTAGTATTAATGAGTATGTGTCATCATTATGTGCACTCAATGTTTGTCCTTATGAGGTATCCAGGATGTACCTGGATCGGGCCAAGATCGGTATTATGACTTATTACTACATCTTTAGTATCAATAGGCCTGAATCCATAAATATTGATGTTAAGAATTCCGTTTTAATAATTGATGAGGCACATAATTTACCGGATGCAATAAGTGGATTGAATACTATTAACCTACCCTTGGCCTCGGTAATTGCCTCGATTGCTGAGGTTAAGAAGTTAATTGATGATGAAGAACTGAAAAATAGAGTTCTCAGGATACTAAGGGGTCTACAAACATACATGGTTAAGTTAAGTAGGATTCTTGAGGAGGAGACGATGGTATCACTGGAGTTGGGGGATGTCCTTCAATTCTTTGAGGATTTCCAAGCAATAAAAGATGCCTATTATGAAATAATTAAGAAGAAGAGAAGTGCTGGTGTTCCAATACCATATACACCACTATCCCGCCTATTGGATTTTCATAAAGCCGTACTCAATAAGGTGAGTGGTTTCAGCGTATTTCTTGCCAGGGACGAGCAAGGAGTCTCCCTTGTTTATAAGTGCGTTGACCCATCTGTAGTAAGCAGCTCCGTAATTAATGATGCAAATGGCGTTGTACTTATGAGTGGTACATTACCACCAAAGGATTACGTAGTGAGCATGCTGGGTATAAATAGGGATGTTGTTGAGTATAGGATTGGCTTTAGAGATTATGTTAAGTCTGAGAATTATGAAGTCCTGGTTTATGATGGTATTACCACAAGATACGTGGAAAGGGATGAGGAGGAATACGCTAAGATCGCTGATGTGCTCAGTAGGATTTATCAGGCATATACACTTGATAAGGCAATACTATCAATATTCCCATCATACGTAGTCCTCAAGGCCGTTAGGAAATACCTAAGTCCAGGTGTTAAGTACGTAATGGAGCTAGGTAGTACGTCAATTGATGATTTAATCAGGGATTTAAGGAGCAACCGTAGAAAATTAATAATGGCTGTGGCTGGTGGTAAACTTGTTGAGGGTGTTGAATATAGGCTCGGCACTGAGAACCTGCTCGGCCTTATAATCATTATTGGTGTTCCATATCCAGAACCTAATGATTATCTTGATGACGTAATGGAAATTCTGGCGGCCAGGCTTAACGATAGGAGGATGGCTTGGGAATTAACGTATCAATGGCCTGCCATAGTTAGGATTAAGCAGGCAGTGGGTAGGGCCTTTAGGTCTGAGGATGATAAGGCATTAATAGTGCTCATGGACCGTAGATTTAGGGAAATGAGGCTCGCTAAAATATTCGAGGATTATTTCGGTAAGTATGTCATTGTTGATGAGAAGGAATTAATTAATGAAATCAAAAACTTTACTCCTCGTTAATATTTTCCTCAGAGCCTTCCTGCGACTGCTCCTCACTGGCTTCACCACCTTCCTGTGTGGCATACTGTTGTTGCTGCACTTGCTGGGGCTTTATCTGCGGTGGTCTTGGTGGCGCCAATATTCTTTCTGGGTTTTGTTGAGGTTGTGGCATATATTGTGGAGTCGTTGGCGCTACGGCAGTGGCTACGGGTTGCGATGTTGATTGTTGTTTCATTATCCTTGATATGTATTCGAATCTCCTATCGAGGCCCATGGCTATTTGATACATGGCTATAAAACTAATTATTAATGCTGCAGCAATGGCTATTAAGGATGCCATAAATGCTATTGAGGAGTATGGCACATAAGCATCGCTTGTTGTTGGGAATAGGGTTATGGCTGTTATTACGAATACAATGGCTATCAACGCAAGTGGTATACCTAGGTAAAGCACGAGCTTGCTTAAGCTGGGTGTTAGCTCCTCAATCCTAGGCTGCTGAGTTGCTGGTCTAGTGACTGGTGCTTGCCTTGGAGGTAATTGAGGTGGGGGTTGATAGGTTTGTGAGTATGGAGGTGGTGGAGGTGGTCTATACTGAGGTGGAGGTGGCGGCGGTATCTGTGGCGGTGGTGGAGGTGGATAAGCTGGGTATTGCTGGTAAGGTGGTTTCCTGGTCTGTTTCTCTTCTGGTTTTTTCTCGCTCATTTATAACACCATTAATTATTAAGCTTTATAATTAATAAGTTAATAAATGTTTCGAAAAAGAGTTGGTGATAAGGGTTAATGATCATTGATTCTTTAGTGGTTGCCGAGAAGGATTCAGTGGCTAGGGCCATTGCCAAGTACCTAGCCCAGGGTAGTATAAGTATCAGGAGGATTTACGGTATTAAGGCATACTGGTTCACGAGAGACAATAGGCAGTGGGTTAGTATTGGGCTTAAGGGACACATAATGAATGTTGATTTTTCTGAGGAGTTAAATAAGTGGCATTCCGTAGAGCCATCGAAGCTATTTGACGTTGAACCGATACTGGTGATTAGGGGGGATGATTTAAATTACGTGAGGGCATTAACACACTTAGGAGCAAGTGCTAATACGGTGTACTTAGCCCTAGACGCTGATCCTGAGGGTGAAGCCATAGCCTATGAGGCCATGTTTGTTATAAGGAACGTAAACCCAGGAGCAGTCTTCAAGAGGGTTTTATTTTCAGCAGTGACTAGGAACGCCATCATAGAGGCCTTCAACTCACCAACGAACTTAAACCCTGGTCTTGCCAAGAGGGTCTTCACAAGGATGGTCCTAGACCTAACACTAGGTGCCGTCTTCACTAGAGCATTAACCCTCAGTGTTGAGAAAATCGATAGAAAAGCACTATCGAGGGGGAGCTTCCTCAGTTATGGACCGTGTCAGACACCGGTACTTAACCTCGTCGTGCAAAGGGCTCTTGAGAGGGAGAACTTCAAGCCTGAGAAGTACTATACATTGCACATAATTGTTGATGCCGATGGAAAGAGGATAATGCTTGATCATGATGGTGTATTTAAGGACAGGCAGGAGGCTGAGAAGATACTGAACCTAGTAAGGAGTATGGCCAAGGCTAAGGTAATAATTGCCAGTTATAAGGAGGATTTCCTGGGTCCCCCTGTTCCTCTCGATACAATAGAACTTGAAAGAAGAGCCAGTAGGTTCCTGAACATTAGGCCTAAGGCGGCTCTTGACATAGCTGAGGAACTTTATAGGCATGGCTATATTTCATACCCTAGGACCGAGACGACTATTTATCCACCAACACTAAGCCTTAAGCAGGTACTCCTTGAACTTACCCATGGTGAGCATGGTGACTATGCAAAGACATTACTGGGCATGACTATTAAGCCAACTCGTGGTAATAGTAACGATGGTGCACATCCACCAATATACCCAACAAGAGGTGTTTCAAGGCAGGAGTTGCTTAGGTACTTCAAGAATGAGAGGTATTGGAAGATTTACGATTTAGTGGTTAGGCACTTTATGGCTACGTTAAGTCCTCCTGCCCGTATTGAGAGACAGAGAATAGTTGTTGAAGTTGTTGATCATAGATTTAGTACGGATGGATTAAGAATGATTGATAAGGGCTACCTAGTGATTTACCCATTTGAAAGTCCAAGTGAGAAGGTACTACCAAGGGTGAAGTTAGGTGATGAGTTAAGTATTATTAAGGCCTGGGTTGAGGAAAGGGAGACTGAACCACCACCATATCTATCAGAGTCGGAATTGCTTAGGTTAATGAGGAAATACGGCATTGGAACTGACGCGACAATGCAGGATCATATACATACGAACATAATCCGTGGATACTTTAGGGTCAGGAATAAGCAATGTATACCAACGCCATTGGGCAAGGCAGTAATAAACGTATTTAGTAAGACAGGTGGTGAGCTCATTGATCCATGGTTTAGGTCGCGCATGGAGAAGGCTCTCATGGAAATAACAAGTGGTTCACTAAGGCCCACTGATGTATTGTTTACATTTAAGAGTGAGGCCAGGAAGATATATGAAAAGTTCATGAATAGGCAAAATGAAGTCGCTATGGAGCTCATAAAGGCATTAAAGGAATCATTAAGTAAAACTAACAGGAATAGTAAATAGTAATAGGAAAGTATCATAATACTTTTATTTCTGGTAATAATTAGGGCGTAATGAATAGTCATATTACTGATCTACTTAGGAGTCGTGTCAATGATATTTGGTATAGAATATTTAATCATCCATTTGTTATTGAATTATTCAACGGTACGTTACCACTTGAGAAGTTTAGGTTCTACGTTATTCAGGATTACAATTACTTAATAACATTAACAAAATGCCAAGCCATAATAGCATCTAAGTTTGAGGATCCAACAACCATGAGAAAGATCCTTGAACTTGCGCTTGCTGATGTATCCACAGAGCTTGAGAACTACAATAAGCTACTTAATACTCTTAATCTAAGTTTCGATGATGCTATTAGGATAAGACCGAGTCCTACAAATATTGCGTATATGAACTTCCTATTGACTACATGCACCTTAGGCAGTCCATACGAGGGCTTAGTGGCGATATTACCGTGTTACTGGACTTACCTGGAGATCGCTAGGTACCATGTGGAGAAATTAAGGAGTAATCCCATTAAGATTTATAGGGATTGGGCCTCGATCTACTTAACCCCTGAATATTCAGGTATAGTTGATAGTCTCAGAGTGATAATTGATAAAGCCAGTGATTATTTAATGAGGGACTTCGACAAGCTACTGAATATATTTAGGCAGGCCAGTGTTTATGAGTATTTATTTTGGGATATGGCATACAGGCAGGAACAATGGGTATTATAATTTTAATAAACTAATACCAATACCACCCTTACCTGGGCATGCTTGAGAGGTGCCTCGCTGCTGGCAGTATTGTTGTTCCTGCGTCTATTACGAATACCTGGCCCGTTATATTTCTTGCAGAGTCACTTACGAGGAATGCGACCAGGTCCGCGACCTCCTCAGGCTCTATTATACGGCCAGTCAGTGTACCAGTCTTAACCCATTCCTCCTCCTTAACATTAAGCACCTGCAGTAGGCTCATACCCAACTTGGTCTTGACAAGGCCGGGGGCTATTGCATTAACGGTTATGCCGTAGGTCGCCAACTCAGCGGCCAGGGCCTTTGTGAATCCTATCAGGGCGGCCTTCGCCGTTGCGTAGGGAACATTGTATGCTGCGCCCATTATACCCTCTATCGAGCTCATATTTATGATCCTGCCCCAATTATTCTTGATCATGTGAGGCACGGCGAATTTAGTCAGTAGGTAGGCTGACTTGAGGTTCGTGTTTATTATCTTATCCCACAAACCCTCGTCAATGTCTACGAAGGGTCTCATTATGCCGAGACCAGCGTTATTAACGACAACGTCAACAGAGCCCCACTGCTTAATTGCCTCATCAATCATGGCCTTTGCACCATCAGCTGTAGCTGCATCAGACTTAACAATTATCGCCTCACCACCAACACTCTCAATCAACCTCATGGTCTCCTCACCCTCCTCATCATGCCTCTTATAATTAACAACAACACCAAAACCATCCTTAGCCAACCTAACGGCAATAGCCCTACCAATACCACGACCCGAACCCGAAACAACAGCAACTCTCCTAACCATATCAAGTGGCTAGGTTAATAAGAAGTGAATTAAGCGTTACCTAGCTAATAATTATATAGTTAATATAGTATACGTATTAAATAAGTTTACCAATGTATATATTATCATTGTTTTCAATTATCTTAACCTTAACCTGATTTTCAATTAGTATTGATTCCATATGGGGATTAGCTATTACCGTAATAACTCTATCGTGTATTACCGAGTCCTTTATTGGCAATATAATACCTAGGAATTCACCTCTAATTATCCCCCTGCTAATTATCTTAACCTTAACCTCATCACCAATAGGATATGGCTTAGGCAATTGAGGGGCTTTATGTATGTTTAATTTCTCATTAGTAGCCGTTAACTTAACGCCCAACTCCCTCTCCAGGTTCTTGATTTTTTCCCAGAATTCTTGCCATGTCATAATCCTAACCTTCACCTTTCTACCTCTCTTATGCGGTATATACTTTTGAATAAGTACGGGTGGTAACTCACCCTTGCCTAGTCCTACATTTGTAGCCCATCTAATGATCTCAACTATATCATTATCATTTATACCAGGTAACCAAACGGGGGATGCAACAACATTAATGCCCAACTCAAGTGCTAGTGATACTAGTTCCTTAATGTGATCTACATCATACCAAGAAGCCCCACTTACTTTCCTGGCCAATTCAGGATTTAATGAATCGATACTTAGGTTTATCCTATCTAAACCTGCCTGTGCCAATTCCTTAAGTTCATCCTCACTAAACATGTATAACCTAGTCTGCATGGATACTGTAGAAATTCCGTTTATTGCCTTAATACCACGAATAAGATTGACCAGATATGGATAAACGCCTGGTTCACCCATACCATCAATATGGGCCTCAATATCCATCGTTCCCTTAAACCTAACGACCTCCTCCAACGCCGCTAATAATGTCTCAGGATCATCAATGAATTCTGCCCACCTATTTGTTGATTTTGGGCCTGCATTAACCGAGCAATATATACAGGATAATGGGCATAGTGTTGTTGGCCTAACCTCTATTACATTCGTACCTCTATCAACTATGCCGAAGGCTAGAGTACCTACCTGAGGTGTATCCCTATCTACCCTGATTACTTTCCTGATTCTCTTAACCTCATCAATACTCCTCTTCCACATTGTGGTCCCGGCATGTCTCGGTTATGCGTTTACTAATTCCTATGATTTAGCAAAATAGGGTTTTAAACTCAAAGGGTTACATATTTGTGGACGTAAATGATTAGGATAAATGTAATAGATAAATTAAATGTGTTTAGGATCAATGTGAAATCAGTGGCTGTTTTACCCATTGAGTCCTTTGACGCGTTATTAGGTAATAGCATTAGAATAAACATAATGGATATGCTCAGTAGAGGTCCCATGACAGTTACGTCATTGGCGCAGGAGTTAGGAATGCTTAAGGGCGTTGTTCATAGGCATGTGAAGGCGCTCGAGGACTTTGGTTGGGTTAGGCAATTAAACAATGATGAAGTAAAGACTGTTGGATTAAGTAGAGAGGCCAATAGGATATACTATGTGCCATCGGCCATGGTTTACCTGGGGTTTAAGCTTGAGGCTAATGAGCATGGTATGAAAATAATAATACCCGCTAATTATGGTGCTTTCGTAGATGTCAGAGGCCGTAAGTTCATATTACTAACACCAACATTCTCGAACCATGAATGTAGGAATTCATGTCCTTCACATGAAGCATGTCTCGACTGGATTAAGAGAATTGGAAAGCAGTATCACATAAGTGTTGATTATGATGATGCAGGTAGGGCGCTTATGTACCTATATACACAGTTAATACTTAAGGAGTTTAGGATAAACATGATAAACAACGCAATAATGCTTGACAGCCCGCGCCTAAACTCTATTTTCATGAAGCATGCAAACCTAGCCCTCTAATACAACTAGGTAATTCCTGAAGCCCGTAACCCTGCTTAATTCATACCACTTATCGAGCGATGGGTAATATTGCTTAATCACTATGGTATTAACGCCACCGATAAGCAGTATATTGTCATTATCACTAATTACCTTAACTATAAAGCCGCATTCATCAAAGATCAATTTCCATTGCTTAATGATGAACTCACTCATGCAGTTACCCTGAAATGATGGTATTAATCCTCCCTCTATACCAAATACTTGAATTTCATTATTAGTGTCGGAGTACAATAATCTACCTGAGAGCCCTAATGCTCTCATTATCCTAAGCGCATAGCTGCTGGGCTTGATTCTATGTGGTTTGATTCTCATAAGCCTTACAATAATGATTAACGCCTCATTGGATTTCACGTGGGTTTTTACGTCTATGCCCTCCTCATACCATGAAATACTAATGTCACAATTATTCTCCGTAATTACTACAAATAGTCCTTTTAATTCATTATTTATGTGTGTAAGGTATCTTCCATAGATTATTCCATTACATGGTAAATGAAGTATTACTCTTGTTCCGTATAATTGAATATCCTCATTATTAAAGGCATACCCTGCGTCCCTAGTTATTGAGGTTACGTTTTCCCTGGGAATCACGTATATTGTTAGCCCTGCCTTGTCATAACCTACCCTAAAGCTCTTAATTAAATCCTCAACGTTCACGTTACTACTGCTCATTCCACTTTAATAATCCAAGAGGATTCCTATTTAAATAAACCTGGTTAATTCATGGTGAGATGCTGATAAAGGTTACGTTTTTAGGAACAGGTGCAGGAACACCAAGTAGAGATAGGTACTTACCCGCAATATTGGTTGAGGATGGTCAAAGGAAGATACTGCTTGATGTTGGTGAGGGCATTCAATACAGGCTTCTTGAGATTGGCGTAAGCCCATTGAAAATAACCCATGTGTTCATTACGCACATGCATGGCGACCACATATTTGGATTACCTGGATTACTAGCCACTATGGCAATGCTTGGTAGGGAGGAGGACTTGGTGATTAGCGGTCCTCATGGAATAGTAAACTTCGTGAAGAGTAACATGGAGATTGTTGGTGATCCACCATTTCATGTACAAATCTACGAGATAGAACCCTCAGAGGGGATTAAGGATATTATTAATGAGGAGAATTTTAACCTACAATGCGTATTGGCGAAACACACGGTACCCGACTGTGCCTACTCCCTTAATTGGAGAACATATATAGGTAGGTTCAATCCAGAGAGGGCTAGGGAATTGGGTGTTCCTGTAAAGTATTGGAAAAGGTTGCATATGGGTGAGGTTGTTGTTCTTGATGATGGCAGGGTTATAAAACCCGAGGATGTTGTTGAGGTTAGGAGTAGTGGTTTAGTAAGGCTTGTTTATACTGGCGATACTGCACCCAGTGATTCTGTCATAAACATAGCTAGGGATGCCCAGGTACTTATTCATGATTCAACTTTCTCGGCTGCTGAGGATCACAGCATGGTTTGGAATCAAGGTCACTCTAGATCAATAGACGCCGCTGAGATTGCTAGAAAAGCTGGCGTCAATAGGTTAATATTAACACACATTAGTAATAGGTACTCTGATCCAGAGCTACTGGCTGTGGAGGCATCGGAGGTTTTCACGAACGTCATAGCCGCCAGGGATTTAATGAGCCTGGTGATTTTCTCATAAATGAATTAATCACCACCATCACCGCCTATGAACGGTTTTAAGTATTCTGTTATTTTAACTAGTTCATCAATTCCCAATTGCCTAACCCGTGCATTCACATTAATATTAGCCTTCATCAGGGCATTTACCGCATCAGAGCCAAGGTATTTATTAAGCACCCACCTAAGGACCCTATTCCTATGCCTAAAGAGTACGTTGGTCACTGATTCGAGAGCCTTCATATCGCCATAACAAGGCTCCTTCTTGGTCATCATCACTAATGATGAGTAAATCCCAGGGCTTGGATAGAAGGAGTCAGGTGGATACGTGTTTAGGATACTCACGAAGTAATTACACTGGGTAATTATACTTAACCTACCATAATCATCACCACCAGGTTTACTAATGAGCCTATTAGCTACCTCCCTCTGTACTGTTAATAAAGCCCTTGGAATTCCCTCCCTAATTATTCTTATTATTAATGGTGATGTTATTGAGTACGGTACATTGGAAACAACAACATCGACTTGGGGCCATGGTATTTCCAAGGCATCGCCCTGAATTATAGATATATTATTTAATTGGTTCAAAATGCGTTCAGCTATTCTTATGAGTCTTCCATCGATTTCAACAGTAATTACTTGTGACGCTACCTTAGCTAGATAATAAGTTAATATTCCGATCCCAGTACCAATCTCGAGCATGTTTGAACCTAACGGCACATGATTAATAATATCCCTTATAACCACTGGATCAACAACAAAGTGCTGACTCAGTCTCTTTCTCAACCTTAATCTATACTTCATAATTAAGCTCAACAGGTCCTCTTTACTAACTGTCTCAAGGTCAGGAAGCATTACTCAGTACTCCCTGAAAAGTCAATACTAATAAGCTTTTAAACAGGTTCTCGTTTTTAGTCGAAGTGTCCTCGTTAATAAATGCAGTCTCAATCGTGGATACAATACTTAACACACCAAGGATTGGTTGGATACAACGTGGAATCCCGCAAGTCATTGCTGAAAGCGTTGGTGATCACGTACTGCTTACGAGTTATATCACATTAATTATATGTAATGAGGTTAAGAGAATTAATGATACCATTGACGTGAGCAAGTGCGTTTCTATGGCCCTTATTCATGACGCGCACGAGGCATTGGCAGGTAATGTGGGTAATAATGTGAGGTTATTAATTAATGAATGGAGGGATTTAGAGACTAGGTTATTTGATGAGCTTGGGTTTCCCGAGGAATTACGTAATTACTTTAGGGAGTATAGGTATGGATTGAGCGTTGAGGGTAGGATTGTGAATCTTGCCGATAAACTAGCAACATTTATTAGGGCATGCATTTACGCCAAGACTGGTTATGACACGAGAGAATTAATTATTAATTACAGGGAATTAGTGGAAAAGTTATTGAATGAATTCACAGATAATATTGGGCAAGTCATTAATAACATCGTTAACCCTATTCTTTCATGGTGTGATGACCGTACCGTCACTAGTACCCTCAGTAATGAGTCTCCTTAATGAGCTTAACTTACCGCAACCAATCACGTAGATCGTAATACCGCTCCTCTGGGCTATGCTTAATGCCCATGGGTCGAGTAAGTCGTAAGTACCTGCCACCGTCCTTGACCTAAGCATAGCCATTAACTCACTAATGCTCACTTTATCGAGTTTCCTGGCGTTGGAGTCAACCCTCGGATCGCTCGTATAGACGGCATCGATGTTTGCGCAATCAATTAGTCTCTTAATACCTAAGAATTCACTGATGAGTAGTGCTACCGTGGCCGTTGATTGACCTGGTTGGAAGCCACCCGTGATTACTAACCTACCTGTTGACCACGCCCTAAAGACCTCATCAAGGTTCGTGGGTATCGGTAGGTAGGCAATATCACTGAGTGCGGCAGCTATTAACTGGGCATTTAACCTGCTGGCTGATATACCGAGCATGTCTAATAATGATTCGTTTATGTTCATCTTTCTGCCAAGCTCTATGTACCTACGTGCGAGAGAACCACCCCCAGTCACTATTGCCATCCTATAACCGTTCTTCCATAATTCGCGAATTAAATCCACGTATTTAGGTAATAAATCCTCACTGTCAAATAAGTGTCCACTTAGTTTTAATGTGAATGATTCCCGAATCATTCATTGATTTCATTGTGCAATGCTTTCTTAAACTTTCCTAACCAAGTCACTTATAGCCTTAGTAATGCCATTAGAGACGTAAATTGGCAAGTCATTAAGACCTAGGTTGGGCATTGCATTATCGCATACGTACTGCAACTTCTCAAGGTTTTTTGCCAGGAATTCCTTAATTTCATCATAATGATCAGCGCCTATTAATGGTTGCATGTAGGAATCAATCGAGCAATCATTATCATACCACTCCTTAAAGAACTTAGCTGACGCCACTAATTTATTAAATGCATCAACAGTGATCTCCTCATTATTAATCACAATTATTACCTGTGTATTAAGAAATTTTTTAACTATCTTAACCTTAACAAACCCTAAATCACAAGGTCTCTTTGATTTAATGCATTGAGTAATATCCTCACCAATGCTTAGTATGTTCATTAGATCCCTATTTCTCTCATACTCACGCTTACACCTACAAATTTGTTGAATAACCTTAACAAAGCGTGATCTATACTCCTCAGTTAAAGCCTTAATGGCATCATAACTATGCATTTTAGGTTTAAATCACGGGTTTATTTTAAAGATATCCTTATTAATTGAATGAATTATTCAGCCTTACCAATAGCCTTCCTAACTACCTTACCGCCAGGACACTTAAACAACCCAATTATTACGCCTCTCCTACCCTTTGGCGCCAGCATCCAGACCTTAACTGGTTTGAGCTTCATTGTTTGACCATCGCACTCGACTTCATACTCCTTTTCCATGTAACTTGATAGCTCTGCCATTGTACTTTAGTAATTATTCTATCCTTAATAAATAATCATAACCGTAAATAATGCATTAACTAATATTTATAATGCTCTTTCTACGCGGGTAATTACAATAAGGAGTATAGGCAGTGTATTATAGTTTAATGGTAATAATTCTATTTTTTTACGGCAATTAACGCCAACTTCATTATTGAGCAAACAGGTAAGGTATTAAGGACTATGAATATAAAGCAACATTTAGGTAATGGGATTAATATTATTGAAAAGACTTTTAAGGCGGATCACGTTATGTGGTTCAGTGCTGATTAAGGGATGAGGGGTTCCAAGCGCTGATTAAGGGATGAATTAATGAGTTAAGTAATATGTTTTATTGTACGTGATGATAATAATTATAAATCCGTGAGGTTAATGTAATAATTGATGGTGATTAAGACCACGATTTATGGTGTGGGTCCTATTGGTCAGTTAATAGCTAGGGTTGCGGTTGAGAGGGGCTTTGAGATTGTGGGTGCGGTGGATATTGATCCTCAGAAGGTTGGTAAGGATCTTGGTGAGGTAATAGGCTTGGGTAAGACCCTGGGTGTTAAAGTGGAGAGTGATGCCGATAAGGTACTTAGGGATGCAAAGCCTGATGTTGTTCTTCACTCAACGGGTAGTTTCTTTGATAGGGTGTATCCGCAAATAATGAAGGCCGTTAAGGCCGATGCAGACGTAGTATCTACATGTGAAACTCTATCATGGCCCTGGTATAGGTATCCAGACCTAGCAGAGCTTGTTGATAATTACGCGAAAAATCACGGTGTAACCATACTGGGCGCCGGTGTTAATCCAGGTTTTGTATTCGATGCGTTACCAGCCGTGCTTTCAGTAACGTTAACAAGGCTTGATAAGATCACCGTAATTAGGTCATTGGACGCCTCAAAGAGGAGGTATTCCTTCCAGAAGAAGATTGGTCTTGGAATGACTCCAAGCCAGTTCAATGAGGCGTTAAGTAGGGGTGAGATAACGGCTCACGTTGGTTTCGCAGAATCAGTGCATCTTTTAGCCGACATAATTGGCCTTAAACTGGATAGGGTTGAGGAGGGTCAGGAGGCTTTAATTGCCGAGAGGCATTATGAGACGCAGTACTTCAAAATGGAACCTGGGCAGATTAAGGGAGTGGTTGGTCATGGAAGTGGTTTCATTAGTGGTAGGGAGGTTATAAGAGTTGAGTTGAGGGCTTGTGCAGGTTGTGAGGATTTTGAGGAGGTTAGGCTTGAGGGCGAACCATCGATTACCTGGAGAAGCACTGGTACGGCAGGTGATCCGGCTACGGCTGCGGTAATAATTAACCTAGCACCCAGGGTATTAAGTGCGAGACCTGGGTTAATAACACTCAAGGACCTAATAAACTACTCATATTCCGTGTTGACTTCAAGGTAATTTAATGGACCAACATGCTAAGTTGTTTTGCATTGCACTTAATATTCAGTGAGCCGTTATCTCACCCCCTACTTGGCATGCCTATGTAAAATACTGATACTGCGTACTATTTAAATCCTTAATAAACATGGAAGTCTTATTAAGGGAATGATTGGCTCGTAGTATTAAGTGTTAGATAAACGTAAGTGTTTAGGTACCTTAGTTCTAGATTGTTTGGGTCATACATCCATAATGTTGCAAATACCCTGTAACTCCCTGTCCTATTAATACTTAGAGTTACTCCCTGCACCCAACTCTCATTATTGAGGAGTATTCTTTGCAGTGTTATTATTGGTGTAGTGTTTAATGGAGGTTCTATGAGGCTCGTGTTCGTAACATAGACATAAACAACAAACCAAATGGGTCTTCCCATACCATTATATACATATATACTTACGTTGATCGGTTCACCAGAGTAAACAATGCTTGGGTATTGCATTATTGTGCCATTAGGCCCAAGGAACGCTATGGCGGCGTACGGCTCAATGGCATACCTATTTATTGCCGGGTAAAAGGAAAAGAACACTAGAAATACCACGATTATGGCGGCTATTACCGCAAGCACCTCCTCACTGAACAGTAGTGTGGTTGGTTTACCACTACCCTTAACAACCTTATAATGACCTCTTAACCTAAGCATCAACTTACCAATAATCTTCTCCCTCATTAGGTATAGTACGACAAATATGGATATAATGACGGCAGAAATAATGCCAGGTAGCGCCATGTATAATACATTTACGTACAGGGAAGCCCTTAAGGAGCTTACATCCTTAATAACCCTAGCAGCAACAAGCTCCGCACCCGTATAATTACCCCTCTCCATAAGCATTATGGCCTCATTTAATAAAGCAACATCCCTCGTAACGTTAACCCCATTAGCACCTAGGTAGGAGATATCCTTATAAGCCGTAAGTAATACGCTTTGTTGAGCAACTAAATAATAACTCATGGTTAGTAGGATAATGGAGATTGCAATTACTAATATTACCAATGTAGTTTTCATATGCTCACCATCAAGACGAACTTATTAATATTTAATAAATACTTACCCTATTAGTAATTCGGAACCCATACCCAGTTTGGTGGTTGTACATAATTTATTGTTATAGAGTCCCCTGGATTCAAAATAACATACTCACCATTGAGTGATTGCGGCGTTGTTGATTGAAATATAACGTATTGTTGACCAGCCTTTGTAACAGTTATTTGAGTTACTGAGCCTCCATACATGAAAACCATGACAGAGACAGGGTACGTATTTACAATGGAAGACTCACTACTTGGTATTGCTGGTGTTATCACGGTCGGTGTATAACCTGCGTTAGATTTAGTTATTATCTGCGTAACATTGGTGTACATGACGGGTGTTGTGGTATTCATAAAGTAGTTATTTATTAACTCAACGTAATTACAATTATTTATACTTAGGCATACGTTATAGCCAGATACCTCATTACCCCTAATGATTACATAACCTGAATTTGCCGTATCAATACCATTAACCGAGGATGCGGCATTACCATATGTAAACGAGTTATTTACGAGTTCAACACTATCAACGCCACTTATTACGTAGGAGTATGAGTTAGGTGTTGTGTTGGCATCCTTGAATTGCGTTGCCATTATCACAATCTTAGCCCCACTACCCAGCGTTGATGATATACTCAGGGTCTCCGATGATCCACCAGTAACACTACTGCCTACTATGGTTAGTTCTGCACCGTTACTCAGTGACACATTTATGGCGTTCTTCATGGAGCCCCTTACACTCACACCACTAATTATGAACGATGTATTGCCTATGTTTGCATTGATACCGTAATTACCAGTGATACTTACGAACTCAACTACGCTATTTACCAATGAGACATTGGAGTTTTGGTTATTAATTCCGCTAGTGTTATCCCTAATGAGCGAGCCATTAATCGTAACATTACTTGAGTTACTTATTTCAATTCCATAATTAGCATTACCCACAACCTCCGAATTTACCAAGAAGACATCCTTCGAACCACCAATATAAACTCCATCATATGCATTATCATCACTTATTGAATCCATAATTACCACATTACTCGAATTAATAACCCCGATACCACCACCATTTAAAGCACTGACATTAAAAACCCAAATCGAGTCCCCATTAATTAATAGATTATATGTATCATTACCGTAATTATTGTTTTGTGAATTACCGTCAATTGCGATGTTCGTGATAATTATGTTAGAACCACCTATCTGCACAAGACCACCGGAACTACTGGATGAAACAACACCATTACCCACGGTAATCACCGTACCCTCCTCACCCTCAACAACTAAAGGACTTGGAGACCCGCTACTGGTTGTATTACTAATCGTTATACATGGAAAGGAATTACATGTATACACACCGCTCTTAATCAAGATCCTACCACCCTTACCGCCTAATTGATTAATAGCGTAGGAAATCACCGAGCCTGGATCACTGGATTGATAAATTGTTTGGCCGCTCGAATCCATGACGTAGTAATTCCCATTGCTAGTAAAGACAATGTAATCGAAACCCTGAGGAATGCTCTGTGCTGGACATGGGGGACAGTTACACGAGACACCGCTAATTGGTGTGCTAGTCGGTGTCGTTATATTAGTTGTCGTGGTGGTGGCATTGGCAGGGGTTTGCGGGCATTTAGGGCATGGTGGGCATCGTATTGTCTTCACACCAAGTTCGTAACCAACCAAGCCTGCGCCAACAGCGACAGCACCCGCTAAGGCAGCTTCTAAAAGCCTACGTCTAGACTTACTAACATTATTATTAGAACTCATTTAACTTTATCGTTAATGCGTATTTTAAAACTTTACTTAAATATTTCTAATTACATAATTACTTTGGTCATTTTATTGCATCATCACGTTCTCACAAGCTTCTCAATACGAACCCTGGTGTCCTTATACGCGGGCGTCTTAGTTATTGGGTTAAGTACTGCCGGTACTAACGCATTGGCCCAAAGCTCTGGGTAATGGAACGTCGTGAATAAAACACCCTTGGGAACCCTACTCGAGACCCTAATCCTAACTACCAACTCATTAATTGGCGATACTAATTTCACAGTTTCGCCATCCTCCAAGCCCTCCCTTGCGGCATCCTCTGGATTTATCTCGACGACTGGTCCTCTCCACATTACCTTGAGGATAGGCGATTTAGAGGTCATCGTGGCCGTATGGTACTGCGCCCTCTCTCTACCGATAACTAGTACATATGGGTAAAGACTCTCCGTAATAACGTCAATTTCCCTCCAACTAACAACCCTGAACTTAGCCCTGCCTCTCGGAAAACCATTGGCATAGAGTATTGGCGTGCCGGGACTCTTTTCATTAGGTGCAGGCCATTGAATCCCACCTTCACGCTCAATCCTCTCATGACTCAAACCACCAAATATAGGGGCTACTCTCGAAATTTCCTTCATAATATCACTACTATTCCTGAAGCTCATATCATAGCCAAGTCTCCTAGCCAACTCTGTGAAGACCCACCAATCGGGCTTAGCCTCGTCTGGTGGATTAACAACCTTCCTCGTTAATTGCAGTCTCCTCTCCGTATTCGTGAATGTGCCGTAATCCTCAAGAGCCGCAGAGACAGCCGGTAGTACCACATCGGCATACTCGGCAGTCTCAGTCATGAATATGTCCTGGACGACCAGGAACTCCGACTTACTCAACGCCTCGGCAACAGCCTTACTGTCTGGGTGAGATCTAATACTATTCTCACCAACTATGTAGAGCATCTTAATCAAGCCTCTCCTAGCCATATCAATCATCTCAGTACTCCTAAAACCAATAAAGGATGGTAACTTACACCTCCAAACCTCCTCAAAGCGTCTCCTAACCTCCGAATCCATCAAAGGTTGATAACCAGGCAACCTACCTGGTGCACAACCAACATCAGCCCCTCCCTGAACATTATTTTGCCCCCTAAGTGGCATTAAACCTGCACCTGGTTTACCAACGTTGCCAGTTAGTAATGCCAGGTTTATCAGTGCTGATACGTTTTCTGTACCATTCTCATGCTCCGTGATGCCAAGGGTCCACATAATCATTGATGGCTTCTCAAGCGCATAAAGCCTAGCAACCTCCTTAATAACGTCCTTAGGTACTCCGGTTACTTCCTCGGCAAAATCCAGAGTAAATGCATCAAGGCTCCTTACCCAATCCTCAAAGCCCTCGGTGTACCTACTAATGAATTCTTTATCGTACCAGCCCATGTCAATTATGTACTTAGCCATTGCTGAGAATAGTACGACATCCGTACCAGGCCTAATGAGAAGTTCATACTCAGCGTACCTGGCCAACTCAGTGTGTATTGGGTTAACGATTATTAAGTGAGCACCCTGCTTAGCAGCCCTCTTGACGTAGGCCGCTATGACTGGGTGTGTTTCATTCATGTTGGAGCCAACTACAATTATAGTCCTTGAGTTTAATACATCCCTTATGGGGTTGGTCGCCGCGCCGTAACCCAGTTGCGTGGCTAATGACCATGCTGACGGTTCATGGCATAACGTGGCTGATTGATCGATGCTGTCAGTACCGATGGCGCATCTCATGAACTTCTGAAATGCGTAAATACTCTCGTTAGTGCTTCTATCACTCATTATACCTCCAATGGCGGCTGGTCCATACTTGTCAAGGATCTCCCTAATCTTACTGGCTATTATGTCTAGGACCTCCTCCCACGTGGCCTCTCTAAATACCTCGTGAATGGGCCTACCATTTAGCGGGCCTTTGGGAATTCCAGTTCTCCTAATCAATGGTTTTGTAAGTCTCTCAGGACTATTAACATAGTGATACCCAAACTTACCCTTAATACAGAGCTTGCCCTCATTTGCAGGCCCGTAAGCGCCCCTAGCCCAAATAACTTTGTCGTCCTTAATTCCATACTCGACTTGACACCCAGTGCCGCAGTATGGACATGTGGTCTCAACAACCTTATCAGCAGGTACCCAATCCCTTTCCATTAATGCCCCGGTTGGGCATGCATCAATACATGCGCCACAACTTACACAGCTTGATACGCCCATTGGAACATCAAGATCAAAACCAACCCTAGTATCCAAACCTCTGCCTATGACTGTAATGGTATCATTACTCTGATCAATACTGCAGGCAATTACACACTTCCTGCACATTACGCAAGCCGATGGGTTAAATACTATTGCTGGGTGTGTGTCATCGATCTTGATGTCTGGTATTATCGGCGCTGGTTCAAGGCCGTACTTAATGGCGTAATCACATATTCTACACCTCATTTGCTCCTCCTTACTCCTGTGGGTATGATTCTTCAGTAAGAGCCTTAGTAAGGTTTTCCTAGCCTCAGTAGCTCTTATGCTCTCGGTCTCGATCTTCATACCCTCAGACACCTTGGTTATGCATGAAGGCATTAACCTACCATTAACCTCAACAACACATATCCTGCAAGAACCATTTGCAAATCCCTCGTAGTAACATAGCGTTGGTATCTCAATGCCGTACCTCCTCGCCAGATTAAGTATTGTCTCACCATTAGCGGCTTCAACCTCTCTGCCATTTAGGACTACCTTAACCATACCCATCACCTGAAGTGAACACCAGCCCTGCAAACACCCTTAACGTGTTCCTCAAATTCATCCCTAAACTGACTAAGTGCGTCAAGGAGCACCTTACCAGCTGACATGCCTAGGCCACATAATGAAGTATCCATCATGGTCTTCGCCACCGACTCAGCCCACTTAAGGTCCTCCTCATTCGCCTTACCATTACTAATTCTCTCGAGAATACTAACCAACTCCCTAGTACCCAACCTACATGGCTCGCACCTACCGCATGATTCATGTGCAAAGAACCTCTCAACCTCGAGCATAACATCCACAATACACCTACTGTTAGATAGGGCAATGATCACGCCAGGGCCCAGGAAAACACCTAGTTTTCTTGCTTCTTCGGGTGTAAGTCTCACCTTAATTCTCGAGGAGTGGATTAGGCCTGAGGAGACACCACCAACAAAGACCGCCTTAACGTTTTCCTCCTTAGCACTTGCCTTCACTAATAATTCATTGAGGCCTATTGTCAGTTTCTCCCTGTAAAGTCCTGGCCTATCAACATCGCCAGTGACGCAGAAGTACTTTTCTATCGTTATTTCCTTACCCTCATAATAATTACTGAGGAGTATGGGTATCGCTGCAGCGACCTCCACGTTAATCACAGCGGTGGGCTTACCGAACAAACCAGCCTCGGTGGGATCGGGAGGCCTTAAACGTGGCTCACCCCTGCCCCCTTCAATTGAATTTATTAACGCTGTTTCCTCACCAACAATGTATGGAGAACCAATAAGTGAAACAGTAATTGGAGGTAACTTACTAAGTAAGTCTCTGTTGGTTAGGAACGTCCTTAATTCATCAAGTGCCCTCTCAATTACAGCCTTAGCATTTCTAAACCTCTCATTAACCGCGATTATAACCTCATCAACATTCAATGCAAGTGACAGCAGTAACGCGCCCTCCAGTAGTTGATGAGTGTTTCTCTCCATTATCAATCTATCCTTAAAACCACCTGGTTCTCCCTCATGCCCATTAACAATTAAGTACTTAGGTCTATCGGCATTACTTGCCAAGGCCTTAAGCCTGGTCAGGGCACCACCACCGAGTAAGCCAACCTTAACGAGTAATTCAAGAATGAGGAACTTATTACCTTCATTGAGAAACTTCTCGAAGTACCTATAACCACTCCTCGCTATGTACTTATCGAGAGGTTCGTATTGAGACTGAACATAATCACTCCTTGACTCCCCAACCTCCTTAAAATCACCGTTAACAAACGTGTAATACCTATCACCCATCCTAACCACAGGTCCCTTATCGCAATAGCCAAGGCAATACGTTACGGAGTACTTAATACCGCGTCTCTCCAATTCTCTAGTGACTTCTCTGGCTCCCTTCAATATGCAGGGAAGGCCCATGCACACTTGAACCTCTGAGTAATCATGGAAGTAGAATGTGGATAGCATCTTAACCGTTGATAAGGGTAGGTTATGCTTCTCGGCAATTTTCCTAAGCTCATCATCTGACGTAATCCTCCTTTCAATTATCTCCTTACTCGTCTCACGCAGTCTTGCCCTATAATCCATGTTGAGAAAACCTTGCAAAACTTTAAAGGTATTTCGGGGACCGTAATGTGTAGTGGGTTATTAGGCTTAGTTATTTTGAGTATTTGGGTGTTAAATGCTGCTTTCATATATTATTAATGATATGGTTAGGATCATCAGAATCAATAGTTACTCAGATCTTGATAAAGTACTCACTGATTTAGGACCTGGCGAGTGCGCATTATTACTTACTAAGCAGGTTGATGATTCATTAAGGCATGTAGATGGAATCACCACGGTATTACTGAGGAGTATTAGGGATAAGACCGAGGTTGATTACCTACTTGCCGCGGGTAGTAAGGTACTCTGCATATCCATGGATGGTTTTGGCTTACTCAGTGAGTATGCGCTCTCGAGGCTTAAGTATGTAATAATAACCCGCCAACCCACAGAATCAGACACCAAGCTCTTCAGGATACTACTAAACATAACTCAATAATTTACTCATTATCAAGCCATACCCTCTTCACCGTATTTACCCTATCAAAGTCCCTATCCTCACTTACAATTACGTTAACTCCATTATTTAGCATCACTGCTACATGAATGGCGTCGGACGGCTTCAACACACCTATGTACTTCTCAGCAGTTTCGTACTACTTTAAACCAATGTTAAGAACCTTCACGTAGGGTAATACCACGTCATCAAGGAATTTGATGGTATCTTCATACTTAATACCGTACTTCTTCCTCGAAATATGAATAACCTCATCGAGCACCAAAACGTCAGTGTATAACCTATCTCTCCTCATAAGGAGGCCCTTAAAGAATTTGATTACGTTTTCCTCACCTACATTCAGGTATATAAGTACGTTAGCATCTAAAAACATCATTCGATCTCACTCAAACTCATCTTCCAGGCTTAATCCACTGAGCTCACCGAGTTTCGGCTTAACACGTATATAATTTTTAATAGCTTCTAAATGTTCTTTGATTTTTATCAAATTCTTCAATATCCATGCTCGATACCGACTTAATTATTATCTCACCATTCTCAGCCTTAATTATTAGTTCATCACCATCCCTAATACCTAGAGTCTCCCTAATGGCCTTTGGCAATGTGATACGGCCCCTCCTTACCTTAACTCGATACTCGAACTTACCCATAGTTTATTTTTCAAAATCTTTAGGTTTAAAGATTTACTTAACTATTTCTATTAAATCATTATCGTAATAATCTAAGTTAACGCTTATATCTAAGGTATTCACGCTCTTATTCCGTGCTGAGCGAAGTAATAAGTAAGTGGGGCGTTAAGGTATTCGATACGGTCCGCATATACCTCAGGGATGGCACGACATTAGACGGCGTAGTACTGCCCAGGCCTGGTGTTGGGGATCCTAGTGTAGTGATTTTGAAGCTTGATAATGGCTATAACGTGGGTATTCATGTTAATAATATCGAGAAGATAGAGGTTTTGAGTCATGTTGAATCAAAAAGCGCAGTATCCATACCGATTGGTCAGTTCGTTAGGGCAGAATCCACAGGGCTTCCCAGGGTTAGGCTCGTGGCTACTGGCGGTACGATAATGTCCAAGGTTGATTACAGGACTGGTGCAGTATACCCGAGCTTTAGTATTGAGGATCTATACGCAATGTACCCGGAGGTTAAGGGCATAGCCGATATTGAGCTCCTCAATTTAATGGCAATATTTAGTGAGGATATGACGCCAAGGAAGTGGGCCGAGATTGCTGAGTCGGCTTATAAGGCGTTTCTCGACGGTGTTTCCGGTGTCGTTGTGCTCCATGGCACGGACACTATGCATTACACGGCTGCCGCACTCTCCTTCGCAATAAGGAATCCTCCAGGTCCAATAGCGCTCGTTGGTTCTCAGAGGAGTAGTGATAGGCCGTCTAGTGATGCCTTTGAGAACATGCTGGCCGCCGTACTTGTTGGTGCCAGGGCACCCTTCGCTGGTTCCTACATTGTAATGCATGCATCCACAAATGATGGTTTAATAGCCGTTCATAGAGGGACTAGGGTTAGGAAGATGCATACGTCTAGGAGGGATACGTTTATTAGCATTAATGATAAACCCGTGGCTTACGTGGACATTAATAAACTCGAGATAGTGCTAAACACGAATAATTATACGACTCGATCTAAGGTAGAGGATACAGTGTTAATGAATAAATTTGATGAGAAGACAACATTGATTAAGTTCTACCCAGGTATGGACCCAGAAATACTGCACTTTCTAATTGATAGGGGGTATCACGGCATTGTAATTGAGGGTACGGGCTTTGGTCACGTTAGGGAGGAATTACTTGATCCAATAAAAAGAGCCATTGACAGTGGCATACCTGTGGTTATCACAAGCCAGACAATATTTGGAAGAGTGAATTTAAACGTCTATAGGAGGGGTGTGGAGTTACTGAGACTTGGCGTAATACCTGCCGAGGATACGCTTCCCGAGGTCGCTTTCGTTAAGTTATCCTGGGTATTAGGCCAGACCAGGGATATGAGTGAGGTGAGGAGATTAATGCTGATGCCAATAGCCGGTGAATTAAATCTGAGGAGTGATATTAGCACATACATAATAAGGCCTGAGCTACCTAAAGTGAGCTTGTGAAGTTTTGATGAGTATTTTTTCGGTTAATAACAAAATCCCTCCTAACTTAATCCGTTTTAATATCGAGTTGACCTATTGGGATTATTACCCAATCCCTCGTAAGCACTAGCTTATAGGCTAATACCTTAACTCCATGGTTAATGGCGTATTTAAGGGCTTCTGTAAACCTAGGATCAAGCGCTATATTAGGCATGAAGAGTTTCGCCCTAGACCTAAAAATCAGGAAGAGTACGTGCGCCTCATAACCAAGCTCCACGGCCTTAGCCAACTCAAGCATATGCCTTGCGCCACGCATTGTCGGTGCATCCGGGAACTTAGCAATTCCATTCTCCTCAAGAGTCACACCCTTAACCTCAACAAGTGCATAATCACTGCTTGGTGACTTAAGCAGTAGATCAAACCTACCACTACCGAAGTGAGGCTCCCTTCTAACAACCTCATAGCCATTCAAAACATAACCATTACTAATTAACCATGCTGCGATTTCATTATGTATCGCGGAGTTCACGAGTACGAGTTCATCACCAAGATCAACTGCAGTTAAGTAAAACCTGGTCTTACCCGTGAATTTTGAGTATGCGAAGAACCTAACGCCAGGCCTTAGGAGCTCCGTTAGCCTGCCAGGGTCATGAATATGAATTAGCTCTTCCTCACCGTTAATAATACCGACACCAACGAACCTATTCAACCTCCTAGTAAAAATACCTTCAACATTTGGCTTCTTAATTGTGAATCCAATCATCATGGTTATAACCCATCTCTGGCTTAAATCCATGACTCCTTATATGACGTACTTAAAACCTCGCCCTTTAGGGTGGGGTTGCGCAGTCCTCTAGTATTAGTAGGCATACCTTCTTTCCCTTGAGTTTCTTCAGTGTCTCCACGTTTCCCACGTATATGTATACGTAGTCATTACCCTTAACCCTCCTAAGCACTATCGTCCCAGTAGTCAGCGCGGGCATGAAAAGTTAGTACAAACTTTATTAATAAAGTTATTGCTAAAGGAAGGTTTAAATTTCAGTAGCTAAACATTGAATTAATGCCCACTGTGGGGTTTAGGTTCAGGGCTTATGGAGATGTTGGGGCCGTGAAGGCCCAGTTGGAGGTGGCGAGGGAGTTGTACAACACCCTGCGGTGGGCAGATGTATTCTTCTATAATATCTATGGTATTAGGCTTTCCAGGAATGAGCTTAGGGAGTTGGCTCTGCAGTTGAGGAGGCAGGATCCTGATTTTCAACAATTGTACAGTCAAGTTGCCCAAAACATTGCGGATAGGCTCTATGAGGCTAAGGAGAGGTTTTTGAGGGGCTTGAGCAAGAGGTACCCTAGGGAGAAGAGGCCTGGCAGGTACTACTCACTGACGTACCCGCAGAGTGGTTGGAAGGTATTATCCACTCGTAGCATTAGAAAAGGGAGGAAGAGGCTGATGCTGTTGAGGTTAAGTAACCTAGGGG